>NZ_LZJJ01000365.1:0-23021 GCF_001667625.1 Mycobacterium sp. E1715 | reverse complement strand
GTCTCTCCCGGGCCAATCGGCGATTCGCGAAAGTGATAGCGCCCGCATATCACTCTACGCAAAATCCCGCGATACGGAATCTGAAAGCTACATCACAGGAGAAGTCCGTTGACTTCGACCCTGGATGCTGCCTACGTTTCTTGTCTAACGGGCGATTCAACCCGTATCGCGGGATTTTGCGTAGAGTGATATGCGGGCGCTATCACTTTCGCGAATCGCCGATTGGCCCGGGAGAGACCCGCTCAGCGCCGCTTGGTCCCCCGCTTTTCGCGCACCCGCACGTTGATCCGGATGGGCGAGCCCTCGAACCCGAACGTCTCGCGCAGCCGCCGCTCCAGGAAGCGCCGGTACCCGGCCTCCAGGAAGCCGGTGGTGAACAGCACGAACGTCGGCGGGCGGGCGGTGGCCTGGGTGGCGAACAGGATGCGCGGCTGCTTGCCCCCGCGCACCGGCGGCGGCGTCGCCGCCACCACCTCCTTGAGCCACGAATTCAGCGGGCCCGTCGGGATGCGCATGTCCCACGAGGCCAACGCCGTCTCCATCGCGGGCACCAGCTTCTGCACCGCGCGGCCCGTCCGGGCCGAGATGTTGACCCGTTGCGCCCACCGCAGCTGCACCAGCTCGCGGTCGATCTCACGCTCCAATAGCTCGCGCCGGTCCTCGTCCACCAGGTCCCACTTGTTGAACGCCAGCACCAACGCACGGCCGGCCTCGATCACCATGGACAGCACCCGCTGGTCCTGTTCGGTCAGCGGCTCCGAGGCGTCGATCAGCACGACCACCACCTCGGCCGAGTCGATGGCCGAGTGGGTGCGCACCGAGGCGTAGAACTCGTGACCGCTGGCCTGGCCCACCTTGCGCCGCAGGCCCGCGGTGTCGACGAACCGCCATACCTTGCCGCCCAATTCGATCAGCGAGTCCACCGGGTCGACCGTGGTCCCCGCGACATCGTGCACCACCGACCGCTGATCGCCCGCCAGCTTGTTCAGCAGCGAGCTCTTGCCCACATTGGGCTTGCCGACCAGCGCCACCCGGCGCGGGCCGCCCGGCGCGGGGGCCGCCTCGGACACCTCCGGCAGCGCGGCCAGCACCTCGTCGAGCAGGTCGGCGACCCCGCGGCCGTGGATCGCGCTGATGGCGTGCGGCTCGCCGAGCCCCAGCGACCACAGCGCCGCCGCGTCCGCCTCACCCTTTTCGCTGTCAACCTTGTTGGCGGCCAAAAAGACTGGCTTGCCCGAGCGCAACAGGATCCGGGCGGCCGCCTCGTCGGCCGCCGTTGCGCCGACGGTCGCGTCGACCACCAGGATCACCGCGTCGGCGGTGCGCATCGCCACCGACGCCTGCTCGGCCACCAGCTGCTGCAGGCCCTTGGCATCGGGCTCCCAGCCGCCGGTGTCCTGCACGACGAACCGGCGGCCGGTCCACAGCGCGTCGTAGGACACCCGGTCGCGGGTCACGCCCGGGATGTCCTGCACCACCGCCTCGCGCCGGCCCAGGATCCGGTTCACCAGGGTCGACTTGCCGACGTTGGGCCGTCCGACCACCGCCACGACGGGGGCGGGGCCCGCCTCGGCCTGCTCCTCGAGCTCGGATTCGACCGACTCCCAATCGCTTTCGTCGGTCCAGGTGCCGTCCTGGGTCATCGGACCGCCCCGCTTCGCTGCTTGACCAGCTCCAGCAGGTGATCGATCACCTGCGCCTCGGTCATCTCGCTGGTGTCGACGACCACGGCATCCGGGGCGGCGCGCAGCGGCGACACCGCGCGGGTGGAATCCAGATGGTCGCGGCGGCGCACATCGGCGAGCACCGCGTCGTAGTCGTCGGCCAACCCGGCCGCGACGTTCTGGTCGTTGCGCCGCCGCGCGCGGGTTTCGGCCGACGCGGTCAGGAAGATCTTCACCGGCGCGTCGGGCAGGACGACGGTCCCGATGTCGCGGCCCTCGACCACGACGCAGCCGGGGCCGCCGGCCATTTCACGCTGCAACGCCACCAGCCGGGTCCGCACGGCGGGGACCGACGACACCGCCGACACCGCGCCGGTGACCCGGTCACCGCGGATCTCGGCCGAGACATCCTCTCCCCCAAGAAAAAACACATCACCATCGGGCTGGTAGTCCACCGACATCCGCACGGTTTCCGCGACCCGCGCCACCGCATCGGCGTCGGCGGGATCGATACCGGCACGCAGCACCGCGAGGGTCACCATCCGGTACATCCCGCCGGTGTCCAGGTAGCGGGCCCGCAACGCACGCGCCAATTGCTTTGACACCGAAGACTTTCCGGTTCCCGCGGGCCCGTCGATGGCCACCACCACATCTGAGCTCACAACCCGACCGCCTTGTACAGCTGGCCGATCTCGCCATGGCTCAAGGCCCGGATGCTGCCGGGGCGTTGCTTGCCCAACGACAACGGCCCGATGTCGGTGCGCACCAGCGCCTCCACCGGGAACCCGGCGGCGCCCAGCAGCCGGCGCACGATGCGGTTTCGGCCCTCGTGCAACACCACCCGCACCAGCGTCTTGCCCGGAATGGCGTCCATCACCGCGAAATCGTCGACGCGCGCGGGGCCGTCATCCAATTCGATTCCCGCCTTCAGTGTCTTGCCCACGCCGCGCGGCACCGTCCCGGTCACGGTCGCCAGGTACGTCTTGGGCACCTCGTGCGAGGGGTGCATCAACCGGTGCGCCAGCTCGCCGTCGTTCGTCAGCAGGATCAGCCCCTCGGTGTCGGCGTCCAGCCGGCCGACGTGGAAGAGGTTCTTGTTGCCGCGCACCCGGCGTTCCACCAGGTCGCCGATGCACGGGCGGCCGCGGTCGTCCGACATGGTGGAGTGCATGCCCCGCGGCTTGTTCAGCGCGAAATAGACCAGCGACTCGTCGAGGACCACCCTGGCGCCGTCGACCTTGATCACCGAGGCGTCCGGGTCCACCCGGGTGCCGAGTTCGGTCACCACCCGCCCATCGACCTCGACGCGGCCGTCGATGATCATCTTCTCGGCGGCCCGCCGCGACGCAATTCCGGCCTGGGACAACACCTTCTGCAGGCGGATCCCTTCGGTCTCGACCATCAATCCTGGTCCACGTCGAACGTCAGCGCCTGGTCGGGCGCCTGACCGCCGGCGAGTTTGATGAAACGTGGCTCGCTGTCCAGGGATTCGCTCAGGTCCTCGATCGTGTCGACGTCCGGCAGCAGCGGAGCGATGTCGGGCAGGTCGGCGAGCGACGTCAGGCCCAACCGCTCCAGGAACAGGTCGGTGGTGGCGAACGTGACCGCGCCGGTGTCGTCGTCGACCCCGGCCTCGGTGATCAGGCCGCGCGCCAGCAGCGTGCGCATGACGGCGTCCACGTTGACGCCGCGGACCGCGCTGACCCGCGCGCGGGTCACCGGCTGGCGATAGGCCACCACGGCCAGGGTCTCCAGCGCGGCCCGGGTGAGCTTGGACCGCGCGCCGTCCAGCAGCAGCTTCTCCACGTACGGCGCGTACCGGGCGCGGGTGTACATCCGCCAGCCCTCGCTGTTCTGCCGCAGGTCGATGCCGCTGTCCCGTTCGGTGAGTTCCTCGGCCATCTGCTGCAGCCGGGCGGCGACCCGGTATACGGGTTGCTGCGTGGCCGCGCCGAGCGCCTCGGCGGTGACCGGGGTGTCGACCACCAGCAGCAGCGCCTCCAGCACGGAAGCGAGTTCCTCGGGCTCCATCGGCGCGGCTTCGGCGATGTCCGGGATACCGACGTCCAAGTCGACGTCGGGCTCAGATTCGCTCATCATTCGTCCCGCACTTCTACCAAGGCTTCGCTGGCCGGACGTTCCCCGGTCCATGAAATCTGGAGCACGCCCAGCGGCTCCGACTGGTCGAATGCTACCGCCCGGCTCCGATACAGCTCGAGCAGCGCCAGGAAGCGCCCGACGACCTCCATCGGCGCCTCGCAGTCGGCGACCAGCTCGGAGAACGTCGCCCATTGGCCGGTGCCGCGCGACTGCAGGAAAGCCAGCAGCTTCTTGGCCTGCTCGGGCACCGACACCGCCACCTCGTGCAGGTGCCCGATGGACACCGTCGGCACGGGGCGCGGGCTGAACGCGATCGCGGCGATCTGGGCGAAGCGTTCGGCGTCGACGCCCAGCATCACCTCGGGCAGCAGTTCGGTGAACCGGTCCTCCAGCGACACCGCGCGCGGGTAGCTGCGCAGCGCGGTGGCCTCCAGCTCGGCGAACATCTCGGCGACGTGCTTGAACGCGCGGTACTGCAGCAGCCGGGCGAACAGCAGGTCGCGCACCTCCAGCAGCGCCAGATCCTCCTGGTCGTCGACCTGCCCGGCCGGCAACAGCCGGGCGGCCTTGAGGTCGAGCAGGGTCGCGGCGACCACCAGGAACGCGGTGGTCTCCTCGAGGTCCAGCTGGGAGCCGATCTCACGGGTGTAGGCGATGAAGTCGTCGGTCACCTGGTGCAGCGCCACCTCGGTGACGTCGAGGCGGTGGGCGAAGATCAGCTGCAAGAGCAGATCGAACGGCCCCTCGAAATTGGTCAGGCGGACTTGAAAGCCGTTGTTGGGTGGCGCCTCACCGTTCGCGCTGGCCGTCACGCGCCGAATCGGTCGATGAACTCGCGGGCCAGGGCGCGGTAGGCGATGGCGCCCGTGGACCGCGGAGCCCAGGTGGTGATCGGCTCGCCGGCCACGCTGGTCTCCGGGAATCGGACCGTGCGGGTGATGACGGTGTCGAACACCAGGTCGCCGAAGCGCTCCACCACCCGCGCCATCACCTCGCGCGAGTTGACGGTGCGCGGGTCGTACCGGGTGAGCAGGATCCCGCTGATCTCCAGCTTCGGGTTGAGCCGGTCGCGCACCTTGTCGACGGTGTCGGTCAGCAGCGCCAGCCCGCGCAGCGAGAAGAACTCGCACTCGGTGGGAATCACGACGCCGTCCGCGCACGCCAGCCCGTTCACGGTGAGCAAGCCCAGCGACGGCTGGCAGTCGATCAGGACGTAGTCGTAGCGGTCCAGCACCGGGTGCAGCGCCCGCCCCAGGGTCTGCTCGCGGCCGACCTCGTTGACCAGCTGGATCTCGGCGGCCGACAGGTCGATGTTGCTGGGCACCAGGTCCATGTGCTTGACCCGGGTCTGCAGCAGCACGTCGTCGATCGACACCCGCGGCTCGACGAG
The DNA here is from genome assembly GCF_001667625.1 of Mycobacterium sp. E1715. Classification (NCBI taxonomy): domain Bacteria; kingdom Bacillati; phylum Actinomycetota; class Actinomycetes; order Mycobacteriales; family Mycobacteriaceae; genus Mycobacterium; species Mycobacterium sp. E1715. Next base: position 17,867 of record NZ_LZJJ01000365.1, on the reverse strand, counting down.
CACGTTGTGAATCGTCTTCTCCAGCTCGTAGTGCGGGACGCCCAGGCCCGCGGACAGCGCTCCCTGCGGGTCCATGTCCACCAGCAGCACCCGCCGGCCGTATTCGGCGAGCGCGGCGCCCAGGTTGATCGTCGACGTGGTCTTCCCGACGCCGCCCTTCTGGTTGCACATCGCGACGACCTTCGCCGGGCCGTGCGAGGTGCGCGGCTGCGGTTCCGGGATCGCCCGCGGCGGCCGCCCGGTCAGACCGAGCTCGACGCCGCTGTCCGGCTGCTCAGTCATCATGGCGGGGGTGTTCGGGAGGTGAACATCGACCGAAAGTCTAACGGGTTCGCGCGCGGAAGCCGGGCGACCCGCAGGCAATTCAGCAGCCAATTTCGCCGGATTTGCGCAGGTAGCGGGCGTAACGGCGGTCATCTGCAACAGCAGTCACACCAGCATCACTGGAACGGGTCGAGCGGCGCCGGTGCGCGCCGAGATTGCCGTGGTGGTTGCGATTCCGGCGCCCCGACGACCTTGGTGGCAATCTCGCCGCCCGCACTACTGTGGCGGCATGGACCTCAAGCGACGGATTCCCCTGCTGCGATGGTCGGTCTGGCGGATGGCGACCGGGGCGCGCAACATCACCACGACGGGTCAGATCGGCGACGGCCGCGAGGCCGCGGCCGTGGACTACGTCCTGCGCAACGCCAGGGCCGGCGACATCGACGACGTGCTGGCCACCATCGACAAGTTCGCCTACGAGAAGTCGATGCTGATCAACGTCGGCGACGAAAAGGGGCAAATTCTCGACGCGGCCGTCCGCCGCGCCGACCCGGCGGTGGCGCTGGAGTTGGGCACCTACGTCGGATACGGCGCATTGCGCATCGCCAGGGCCGCCCCGAGCGCGCACGTGTACTCCGTCGAACTCGCCGAGGCCAACGCCGCCAACGCGCGGCGGATCTGGGCCCACGCCGGCGTCGCCGAGCGGGTGACGTGCGTCGTGGGCACCATCGGCGACGGCGGGCGCACCCTGGACGCGCTGGCCGACGAGCACGGCTTCGCGCCCGGCGGCCTCGACTTCACGTTCCTGGACCACGACAAGGACGCCTATCTCGACGACCTGCGCAGCATCATGGCCCGCGGTTGGCTGCGCCCGGGCGCGATCGTGGTCGCCGACAACGTCCGGGTGCCGGGCGCGCCGAAGTATCGCGAGTACATGCGCCAGCAGCAGGGCAAGCAGTGGAACACCGTCGAGCACAAGGCGCACCTGGAATACCAGTCGCTGGTCTCCGATCTGGTGCTGGAATCCGAGTACCTGGGCTGAATTCTCCCGCCGAGCAGACGCAAAATCGCCCATTCCGGGTCGAAAGCACGCGATTTTGTGTCTGCTCGCGCCAACTACTGTGCGCGCGGGTGGGCGCCCGCCCATACCTCGCGCAGCGCGTGCACGGTGACCATCGTGTAGATCTGCGTCGTCGTCACCGAGGCGTGCCCCAGCAACTCCTGCACCACGCGCACGTCGGCGCCGCCCTCGAGCAGGTGGGTCGCGAACGAATGCCGCAGCATGTGCGGTGAGACGCCGGACGTGATGCCGGCGCGTTCGGCGGCGTCCTGCAGCACCTGCCACGCGCTTTGCCGCGACAGCCGCCCGCCGCGCACGTTGAGAAAGATGGCCGGTGTCCCGCGGCCGCGGCGGGCCAGGTCGGGGCGCCCGCGCACCAGATAGGCATCGAGGGCCTGCACGGCGGGGCGCCCGATCGGCACCAGCCGCTGCTTGCCGCCCTTGCCGCGCAGCAACACCGACCGGGCCTTGGTGTCGACGTCGTCGACGTCGAGGCCGACGGCCTCGGAGATCCGCGCCCCGGTGGAGTACAGGAGTTCCAGCAGCGCCCGGTTGCGCAGCGTGAGCGGGCCGTCGGACGCGCCGTCGCCGCCTGCGCCCTCCAGCAGCGCCAGCACCTGGTCGATGGTCAGGCTCTTGGGGAGCCGCCGGCCCGGGGTCGGCGGGCGGACCGCGCGCGCCACGTCGAGTTCGGCGAGCCCCTCGGCGGCGGCGAACCGGTGCAGGCCGCGCACTGCGATCAGGGCCCGCGCCGCCGACACCGCGGACAGCGCCGCCGTCCCCGAGTCGGGATCGCCGCGCCGCAGCGCCACCAGGAACTCGCTCACGTCGTCCTCGCCCACCTTGGCCAGGTCGTGGATTCCCCGGTCCGACAGGTGCTTCGTGTAGCGGCGCAGGTCCCGCCGATAGGAACTGAGCGTGTTCGCGGCGACGCCCCGCTCGATCGTGAGGTGGTCGAGGTAGCCCTGCAGCTGGGTGTCCAGGGCCGCCGTCGTCATCGCGCGGCCTTTCGCGCGGCGAACGCCGTCGGCTTGTCGGGCCAGGGGCTGTCCGCGGGGCGGGTCGGCATGAGTCGGGTAGTGACGACCTGGGCAGCCAGAATGCCCGCCACCGCAATGGCGTTGACGATCTCGCCGCGAAGCACCATCTCGGTGGCCTCCTCGAGCGGATACCAGCGCATCGTCATGTCGGCTTCCTCGTGATGCGCCTGCGGGCGCTCCACCTCGGTCAGGCCGGTGGCCAGGTACACCCGCACCGATTCGTCGCTGAATCCGGGAGTGGAATCGAGGTCGACGAGCACCAGCCAGTCGTCGGCCTTCAATCCCGCTTCCTCTTGGAGCTCCCGGGCCGCCGTCCGCTGTGGCGGTTCCCCCGCCACGTCGAGCAGCCCGGCCGGAAGCTCCCACAACCGGCGGCCGAACGCGTGGCGGTATTGGTAGACCATCGCGATCTCGTTGTCGGAGTTCAGCGCAACGACGGCAACCGCCCCGTAGTGTTCGACGACTTCACGAACGGCGGTGGTGCCGCCCGGCATTCGGACCTCGTCGCTGCGCAACGCGAAAATCTTGCCCGTGTACAGCGTTTCGGATGACGCCGTCTCGAATTCGTGCTCAGCCACGGGTGGCGGGCTCAGGTAGCGACTGGCCGACGCTGTCCCGCTGCTGCTGGTTGCCGTTGGAGGCGTGCTCGGGGATCTCCACCGGCAGCAGCTCGCCCGACTGGTAGTCCAGGGCCGCCCCGACGAACGCGACGAACAACGGATGCGGGCGGGTGGGCCGGCTCTTGAGTTCGGGGTGAGCCTGGGTCCCGACGACGAACGGGTGCACCTCGGGCGGGTATTCGACGAATTCCACCAGATGCCCGTCGGGCGAGGTCCCGGAGAACCGCAGGCCGCTCTCGGCGATCTTGTCCCGGTAGGCGTTGTTGACCTCATAGCGGTGCCGGTGCCGCTCGGAGACCTGCGTCGTCCCGTACGCCTGGGCCACGATCGAATCCGGCTGCAGCACCGCGGGATACGCGCCCAGGCGCATGGTGCCGCCCAGATCGGCCTGGCCCGCCACCGCGTCGACCTGGTCGGCCATCGTGGAGATGACGGGATCCGGTGTGGCGGGGTCGAATTCGGCCGAATTGGCCCCGTCCAGCCCCGCCGAGCGCGCCGCCTCGATCACGATGCACTGCAGCCCCAGGCACAGGCCCAGGACCGGCAGCCCGCGCGACCGGGCGTACCTGATGGCGCCGATCTTGCCCTCGATCCCGCGGATGCCGAAGCCGCCCGGGATCAGGATGCCGTGCACGTCACCCAGCGCCGCCGCCGCGCCCGCCGCGGTCTCGCACCCGTCGGAGGCCACCCATTGCATCTCCACCTTGGCGTGGTGCTTGAAGCCGCCGGCGCGCAGCGCCTCGGTGACCGACAGGTAGGCGTCGGAGAGCTCAACGTACTTGCCCACCAACGCGATTCGCACGGTCTCGTGCGGCTCGTGCACCCGGCGCAGCAGGTCGTCCCACTCGGTCCAGTCGACGTCGCGGAACGGCAGGTTGAGCCGGCGCACCACGTACGCGTCGAGCTCCTCGCGGTGCAGTCGCTTCGGGATGTCATAGATCGACGGCGCGTCGGGCGTGGAGATGACGCCGTCGATGTCGACGTCACACATCAACGCGATCTTGTTCTTCAGCGCTTCGGGGACGTCGCGGTCGCAGCGCAGAATCAGCGCGTCCGGGGTGATACCGATGCTGCGCAGCGCCGCCACCGAGTGCTGGGTGGGCTTGGTCTTGAGCTCGCCCGAGGGCGCCAGGTAGGGCACCAGCGACACGTGCAGGAAGAAGACGTTCTCCCGGCCCAGGTCGTGACGTACCTGGCGCGCCGCCTCCAGGAACGGCTGCGACTCGATATCGCCCACGGTGCCGCCGATTTCGGTGATGACCACGTCGGGGCGGTTGCCCTCGGCGTCGGGCTGTGCCATCGCCAGGATCCGGCTCTTGATCTCGTCGGTGATGTGCGGGATCACCTGCACGGTGTCGCCCAGGTATTCGCCGCGCCGTTCCTTGGCGATGACGGTCGAATACACTTGTCCCGTCGTGACATTCGCCGATCCGGACAGGTCGCGATCCAGGAACCGCTCGTAGTGGCCGACATCGAGATCGGTTTCGGCGCCGTCCTCGGTGACGAACACCTCGCCGTGCTGGAACGGGTTCATCGTGCCCGGATCGACGTTGAGGTATGGGTCGAGCTTTTGCATCGTCACGTACAACCCGCGGGCCGTCAGTAACTGACCGAGGCTGCTGGCGGTGAGACCCTTACCCAACGAGGACGCCACGCCCCCGCTGACGAAGAGGTGCTTGGTTGCGGATTGCGGGTGCTTTCGCACAGGCGACCTCCGTGAAGACGGGCAGGGCGTCGAATTTTGCTAGCGAATAACTAGTTGGGCCTGCCGACCCACGGAAACCCACCCTAACATCCACGACCGACGTGTCGCGGCGAACACGCCCGCTACTGGGGCACCGTGATCGACGTGGCGCCGTGACCGGTGCCGTACTGGCCCGGGTGCCCGCCGTTGATCAGGTCGTGCAGGCCCAGCACGGCGGTGATCCGGCCGGGCGCGGTGTCGACGTCGTCGACGGTGCTGACCGCGGAATTCATCGGAGCGTCGGCGCGCGTCACGGCGACGGCGGCCCCGCCGGTCGCCGAGCCGTCCCGGCCGGCCAGCAGGGTGCCCGAGCCGTGCGGCGCCATCGCGGCGGCGAACCGGGCGACGCTGACGCCCCGGTTGCCGGCGTCCTGGGGCAGCGAGCCGCCGGTGACGATCAGCGCGGCGTTCGCCGCGCCCAGGTGGTCGCTGGGCTGATAGGTGATGAATCCCGTTTCCCGCAACGCCGCCAGCACGGTGTCGCGCTGCGGTTCGTCGACGGGCGGGACCGCCGGATTGGTGTTGATCAGCAGCGCGATACCCATCAGGTCGCCGGCCTGCGAGCCCTGGTCGACGAGCTTGGTGCTCAACTGCTGACCGGCGGGCAGAACCGACGAGTTCACCACGGTCTGCAGCTTCTCCGCCGAATTGGCCTCGACGAACTCGCTTGTCAACGACACGGTTCCGGTCACCGCGCCGCCGGCCTGGCCGATGATCTTCGAGACCGAGGCGACGTCGTCGTCGTTGGCGTCCGGGGTGCGGAACACCACGACCGACTTGCCGGCGAGCGCGTCGTGCACCATCCGGCCGCCCAGCTGGGTGTCGAAATTGTTTGCCGCGCTGAGCTTTTCGTTCAGCACGTTCTTCTGGTCGTTGAGCCCGTTGATCTGGGTGTGCAGATCCCGCTTCTCGTCACGCAGGCTGGACAGCAGGGTGTCGGACAGGAAGCCGGAGCCGAGCACGACTCCCACGGCCAGGGCCAGGAAGACGGCAGCCAGCGATAACGCGTGTTGGCGGAGCGAGATCATTTCCGGCCCTAGCTCACCAGGTGGGCAACCCAGAGGGAGAAGTGGTTCCAGTAGTCGGTGACCCAGTGCACCACCACGCCGTCGGTACGCGACACCCACAGGGCGACGATGACGGCGATCAGCATCGTCAGCGCCAGCAGCGCGATGGCGCCCGCCGAGATGTGATTGCGGTACAGGGTTGCCACGGCCTTGGCGTCCACCACCTTCTCCCCCACCCGAAGCCGGGTCAGGAAGGTCGAGGGGTTGCTGTGCGCGCGGGTCCGGTCGAAGAAGGTCTCGATGTTGGCGGTGTGGCCGGCGGTCACCAGCAGCGCGGCCCCGTGGTGATCGGCCAGCAGCAGGGCCAGGTCGATCGCCGAACCCGCGGCCGGGAACGTCATCGCCCCGACGCCGAGGTCCTGGATGCGCTCCAGGCCGGGCGCGTGGCCGTCGGCGTCGGCGGGCAGCACCACCTGCGCGCCGCACTTGAGGGCGTCGGCACTGATCTGGTCGGGGTCGCCGACGATCACCTGCGGCCGATACCCGGCCTTGCGCAACACATCCGCGCCGCTGCCCACACCGAAGAGCACCGGCTGGTACTCCTTGATGAACGGCTTGAGGGACTTCAGGTCCTCCTCGGCGCTGGGTTCGTCGGCGACGATCACCACGTGCCGCCGGCGCAGGTCGACGTCGATGTCGGGGATCCCGATGCCGTCGATGAGCAGGGGGCTCTCGCTCTTGATGAACTCGATCGTGTTGCCTGCGAACGCCTCCAGATGCGCGGACAGCCCGCTCTTGGCCTCCCGCATCAGGTCGGCGATGTCGTGGTCGGTGCGCTCGGTGCCGCGGACCAGCCGCCGGTCGCCCGAGTACACCCCGCCCTCGTGCAGACGGATCTTGGCGCCGTCCTTGACCTTCTTGAAGATGTCGGGTCCGGTCTCGTCGATCAGGGTGACCCCGTTGTTGACCAGCACCTCCGGCCCCATGTTCGGGTAGCGGCCGGACACCGAGGGCGAGGCGTTGACGACCGCGGCGATATCGGCCTCCACCAAGGCGTCCGCCGTGATGCGGTCCAGATCCAGGACGTCGAGCACCACGATGTCGCCGGGGCACACCCTGCGCAGCAATCGGTCGATGTTCCGGTCCACCCGGGCGGTGCCGACGAGGCCGGGTCGGGCGGTGTTACGGGTAAGCAGGCCTGACATCTTCATGGGGGCGATTCTGTCGGTGATGCATGGAGGAGGCGTGGAGGCGCGCCGTAACATCAGCCCCAGAAGTTGACTAGAGTCCCATTAGTCACAAGCCGCTAACGGGTTGATCGCGCGAGGGTGCACAGTTGCACGGCTTCAGCGGCGTGTCGCTGTGCAAACACGACGCTCGCGCCGGCGGAGAAGGCTCCTGGGCGTTAAATCTCGTCCTTCTGAGCCGCGTCGAGCAGTTCGCGGGCGTGCGCCCGGCCGCTGTCGGACTCGCCCAGCCCGGCCAGCATCCGCGCCAGTTCGGCGACCCGCTCGTCGCCGGTGACCCGCCGCACCACGCTGGTCCCCTTGGGCCCGGCGCTGTGCACCACCAGATGCACGTCGGCGTACGCCGCGACCTGAGGCAGGTGCGTGACCACGATGACCTGGTGGGTGCGGGCCAGCCGCGCCAGGCGCCGCCCGATCTGCACCGCGGCCCGGCCGCCGACGCCGGCGTCGACCTCGTCGAACACCATGGTGGTGCCCGCGGCCGAGGCGGCCAGCACCACCTCCAGCGCCAGCATCACCCGGGACAGCTCGCCGCCGGAGGCGCTCTTGGCCAGGGGAAGCTGATCCATCCCGCGGTGCGCGGCGAAACCGAACTCGACCTGATCGACGCCGTCGGCGCCCGCGCGGGCCAGTTCGCCCGACGGGAGCGCGAGCGCGGCGGGGTCGTCCTTGTCGGCGGCGACGTCGTTGCTCACGTCGATGCCGAACTGGGCGTCGGCCATCGCCAGCCCGGACAGCTCGGCGGTGACCTCCTTGGCGAGCCGCTTGGCGGCCTTGCGCCGGATGCCGCTGAGATCGATTGCGGCTTCGGCCAATTCGCGTGCCAGCTCGTCGACCCGGGTCGCGAGAGCCTGCAGGCCCTCCTCGGAGACGTCGAGCTGGGACAGGCGTTCCCGCGACTCCCGGGCCCACCGCAACACGCCGTCGACGTCCGCGGCATACTTGCGGGTCAGCGTGCGCAGCTCGGCCTGCCGGGCCAGCTTGGCTTCCAGCGCGCTGGCGTCGACCGGCAGCTCGTCCAGGTAGGCGCTCAGTTCGCCGGCCGCGTCGGCGACGACGGTGAGCGCCTCGCCGACCTGCCCGGCCAGCGAGCGCAGCTTCGCGTCGTCGCTCGACTCGAGGGCGGCCCGGGCGCGCCCCAGGCAGTCCGCGGCGCTGTGCCCGTCGGCGCCGGCGTCGTCGGCCGCGCCGCTCAGTGCCGCGTGCGCGGTGACCGCGGCCTCGCGCAGGGTGTCCAGCTCGGAGAGCCGGACGATGTCGGCGACCAGGGCGTCGTCCTCGCCCGGTTGCGGGTCGACGGTGTCAATCTCGTTGAGCGCGAATGTCAGCCGGTCGGATTCCAGGGCCAGCTCGCGCATGCGGTTGCGGCGGTCGATGAGGTCGTGCCGCGCGGTGAGCCAGGCGTCCCGCAGTTTGCGGTAGCGCTCGAGCGCGGGGGCCGCCTTGGCGAAGCGGTCCAGCGCGCCGCGTTGCTCCTCGGGCCGCATCAGCCGCAGCTGGTCGTTCTGCCCGTGCAGCGTGAGCAGCTCCGCGGTGAAGTCGCCCAGCGACTTGGCGGGCACGCTGCGACCGCCGAGGTACGCCCGCGACGGCCCGTCGCGGCTGACCGAGCGCAGCGCGATCACGCTGCCGTCCTCGTCGCGTTCGGCGCCCGAGGCGTCCAGCATCCCGTCCAGCAGGGCGACCGCGGCGTCCTCGAGATCGGTTGTGGTGAAACGGCCTTCGACGACCGCACGGTCGGCGCCGGACCGAACGCGGGTGGCGTCGGCGCGGGCGCCGCCGAGCAGGTGCAGCCCGGTCACCACCATCGTCTTGCCGGTGCCGGTTTCGCCGGTCAGTACGGTCAGGCCGCGGTCGAACTCCCCGACCGCTGCGCTGATGGCGCCCAGCGACTCGATCCGGATTTCGGTCAGCATCTACTTCCCACGCCACCCGGTGACCGGCAACCGGAATTTGCGCACCAACCGGTCGGTGAACGGCGCGCTGTCCAGGCGCGCCCATTTCACCGGTGTGTCGCAACGCCTTACCTCGATCCGGCTACCGGCCGGGATCAGCATCTCGCGGCGGCCGTCGCAGAACACCAGCGCGTCGTGACCGTCCGCCTCGATCTCGATGGCGATGGTGGCGTCGGGGCTGGTGACCATCGGCCGGCCGAACAGCGCGTGAGCGTTGTTGGGCACCACCAGGATTGCCTCGAGGTCCGGCCACAACACCGGGCCGCCCGCGGAGAACGCATAGGCGGTGGACCCGGTGGGCGTCGACACCAGCACCCCGTCGCACCCGAACGCCGAGACCGGCCGCCCGTCGATCTCGACGACCACGCCCAGCACGCCCAGCCGCGGGCCCTTTTCCAGGCTGACCTCGTTGAGCGCCCAGCCGTGCGCGATCTCGCGCCCGCCCGTGCGCACCAGCACGTCCAGCGTCAGGCGGTCCTCGACCCGGTAGTCCTTGGCGACCACGTGGTCCAGCACCCGGTCGATGGCCTCCGCCTCGGCCTCGGCCAGGAAGCCGATCCGACCCAGGTTGACGCCCAGGACCGGGATCCCGGCGTTGCGGGCCAGTTCGGCCGCGCGCAGGAACGTGCCGTCCCCGCCGAGCACCAGCACCAGCTCGCACCCGTCGGCCGCCTGCGGATCCGCGTCCACCACCTCGATCTCGACGCCCATCGCCCGGATGTCGTCGGGGGCCACATGCAGCGAGCCGCGGTCGACCGCCTCGGCGGACAACACGCGAAGCCCGATGTCGTTGGCGCCCAACACCTTCTGCACGCGGGCCGCCGTCTCGGTGGCTTCCTCGCGGCCGGTGTGCACCACCATCAGCACGGTGCGCTGCTCGGTCCCCGACGTCACTGCGGACCCTCGTCTACCGCGCGGCGCACCGCCGCCACCAACTCGTCATCCGCCAATCCCGGCTGCCCGCGAAGCAGGAGGAAATATTCGACATTGCCCGAAGGCCCGGGCAGCGGGCTGGCGGTGACGCCGGCGGCATGCCAGCCCAGCTCGCCGGCGCGGCGCGCCACGGCCAGCACGGCATCGGCGCGCAGGCCGGGGTCGTGCACCACCCCGCCGGCGCCGACCTGGCCCCGGCCCACCTCAAACTGCGGCTTCACCATGGGAACGATATCCGCAGTGGGCGAAGCACATCCAGCCAGCGCGGGCAACACGGTGGCGAGCGAAATGAACGACAGGTCGGCCACGATCAGGTCGACGGGTCCCCCGATCGCCTCGAGCGTCAGGTCGCGGGCGTTGGTCCGCTCGACGACGACGACCCGCGGGTCGCAGCGCAGCGGCCACGCCAGCTGGCCGTAGCCGACATCGACGGCGACGACCTCCGCGGCCCCGCGGTCCAGCAGGACCTCGGTGAACCCGCCGGTGGACGCGCCGGCGTCCAGGCAGCGTCGGCCCGCCACCGGAATCCCGAAGGTGTCCAGGGCGCCGATCAGTTTGTGCGCGCCGCGCGACACCCAGCCCCGTTCCCCTTCGTCGGCGACGGTCAGGGCCGCGGTGACCGCGACGGCGGTGCCCGGCTTGCGCGCCGGCAGCCCGTCGATGCTGACCCGGCCGGCGCCGATCAACTCCGCGGCCTGTTGACGCGATCGCGCGAGGCCGCGCCGGACCAGCTCGGCGTCGACGCGGGCGCGGCGAGACATGCGCGCACTCAGCCCTTCTCCGCCGACTCCAGCGCGGCCATCAGCACGTCGTGCGCCTCGGAGAGGCGGCGGGCGATGTCTTCGAGCTCCGTCAGCGACGGCTCGTTGTCGGGATCGTCCGGCGCCCCGGGCTCGGGCAGCCTGGCCAGCAGGGCGTCGATTTCGGCGCGGATTTCTTCAGGATCGATAGTCATTGCGCTCTTACGCTAGTCACCCGTCAGTCGCCGCGCACCAACGACCAGCGCCGCAACGCGGCGCGGGCGTTGTCATCGGCGGCCCGGATATCCACCGGGCGCCCGTCCGGCCGCGCATCCCATACCGCGCTGGCGACCGCCCGCACGATCGAGAGCCCGTCGCCGTCGTCGGGCCGGGCGCCGCTGACGGTCACCGCGTCCTCGTCGACGTCGACGCGCCAGCCCGGCTGCGGGCCGACCGCGAGTTGCTCGCCGTCGGAGTGCAGCGCGCGCAGGTCGTGGCCGATGTAGGTCGGCCGGCGCGCCGGTTCGGCGTACACCGCGTCCCGCGCCGAGCTGACGCCGGTGAGCACCATCAGGCTGGGCAGCTCGGCCGCGTTGGCGCCCTCGATGTCGGTGTCCAGCCGGTCGCCCACCACCAGGGGCGCGCGGAACTCGCCGCGGGCCGCCGCGTCGGTCAGCAGCCCGGGCGCCGGCTTGCCCGCGACCTGCGGCTCGGCGCCGGTGGCCGCCCGCAACGCGGCGACGAAGGAGCCGTTCCCGGGCAGCAGGCCCCGCTCGGTGGGCAGGGTCGGATCGATGTTGGCCGCCACCCACAGGGCCCCGGACCGGATGGCCAGCGCGGCCTCGGCGAGGTCCGGCCAGCCGATGGTCATCGAGAGGCCCTGGACGACGGCGACCGGGTCGTCGCCATAGCGCCGCACCGGGCGCAGGCCGACGGCGGCCACCTCGTCGGCCAGCGCGTCCGTGCCCACGATCAGCACCGGCGACCCCGCCGGCAACCGGTCGGCCAGCAGGCGGGCTGCGCTCTGGGCGCTGGTCGCGACGTCGTCGGCGGTGGCGGTGAAGCCGAGCTCGGTCAGGTGCGCCGCCACCTCGGCGGCGCTGCGCGAGGCGTTGTTGGTGACGAAGAAGGCGCGGCTTTGCACCTCGGCCAGCGCCTCGACCGCACCCTCGGTGGGCCGGCGGCCACGAAACAGGGTTCCGTCCAGGTCGAGCAGCAGGCAATCATATTGGCGCGCAACGCTTGTCATCCGGAGCCCAGCTCGCTGACCCGGTCTTCGGCATCGGTGGCGCCGTCGACGTCGGCGGCGGCCGAGCGCAAAAACCATTGCAGCGCTTCGTCATTGCGGCCCAGCGCAAGCAGCGTGTCGGCGTAGGCGTAGAACAGCCGCGCCGCCGTCGAGCCCTGGCGGCCGGGGTCCAGCTGCGGCGTCGACAACACGGTCAGCGCCTGCTCGAGCTGCCCGAGGTCCGCGCGGGCGCCGGCGGCGACGATGCGCAGCTCGTCGGCGTCGTCCCCCGCGAGCTGGGCCGCCCCGGGCCCGCGCGCGAGTTCGATCGCCCGCTCCGGGCGGCCAAGCCCGCGTTCGCAATCCGCGATCAGCGCGAGCAGGTTGGACTTGCTGCCCATCCTGCGGGCGGCGCGCAATTCGGCCAGCGCCTGCGCCCAGTCGCCGCAGTGGTAGGCGGCGATACCGACCGCCTCGCGAATCGCGGCGATCCGGCTGGACCGGGCCCGCGCCGCGCGGGCGTGGCTCAGCGCGGCCTCGGGGTCCTCGTCGAGCAGCTCGCCGGCGGCGACGAGGTGGCGCGCCACCGCGTCCGCCGTGGCGCGGTCCAGTGTGCTGAGCTCGCCGCGGATCTCGGGCGCCAGCTGCCGGGCTTCGACGCCCGGGGGTATCGGCGGTCCGGCGTCCGGCGTGCGGTGGCCGTCGGGCTGCTGCGGCTGGGCCGGTCGCGCCCGGCCGGGCCCCGACCAGGCGCCGGATGCGCGCGGGCGCCGTTCACCCCGCTGCCGCTGCCTGTCGTCGACCACGCAGCCGAGGATACGGGGGCGCCGCCGGCTAGTACGCCATGAGCCGGTTCTGCAGCAGCGGCGCGATCACGGCCGGGCAGTAGTTTGCGACGGCGACGATGGTGAACAGGCCGGCCGACTCGTAGCCCAGGCCGCTGCGCTTGGACATCTCGGCGGCCACCGAGTCGAAGGACTGGCCCGGCATGACCAGCATCGGGCACACCGACTCGCCCAGCGCCAGGGCGCTGGCCGGGTGGGGATAGGTGATCCCGGCGTTGGACAGCGCCATCAGGAAGGCGTTTCCCCGCATGTCGGCGCGCACGGGCGCGGCCAGCGGGGCGGCCAGGCCCGCAACGCAGGCGCCCACTCCCACGAGACGCAGCAGGGCCCACTCCACACGCCTGAGGGATGTCATCGTGACCACCCTGGCCAATGTGGGTCACAGCCGCAACACGGTGCGGTAAAGATTTGGCCATCCGGGCGTTTTGCGGGTGCGTCCCTCAGACCTTTTCGATCCCCGCGACGGTGCGCTTGCCGCGGCGCAGCACCAGCCACCGGCCGTGCAGGAAGTCCGACGGCTGCGGCGACCAGTCCTCGCTGTCGATGCGCGCATTGTTGACCGACACCCCGCCCTCGCCGATCGTGCGGCGCGCGGCCTTGCGGCTCTCGGACAGACCGCTGGCCACCAGCAGATCGACGATCCCGTCCGGGCCGCCGGGCTTGAGCTCGGCGACCGAGGCCTCGCGCAGCGCCGCCGCCAGCGTCGCCTCGTCCAGCCGGTCCAGCTCGCCCTGCCCGAACAGCGCCCGGCTGGCGTGCTCGACCGCCTCGGTAGCCGCCTCCCCGTGCACCAGCGCGGTCAGTTCCCGGGCCAGCCGGCGCTGCGCGGTCCGCTGTTGCGGGCGCTCTCGGGTGGCCTCTTCCAGTTCGGCCAGCTCGTCGGCCGACAGGAAGGTGAACCACCGCAGGTACCGGATCACGTCGGCGTCGGCAGTGTTGAAGAAGTACTGGTACCAGGCGTACGGCGTGGTCATCGCGGGGTCGAGCCACAGGCTGCCGCCGCCGGTCGACTTGCCGAACTTGGTGCCGTCGGCCGCGGTCACCAGCGGGACGGTGAGCGCGTGCACCGTCGCGCCCAGCTTCTGGCGGACCAACCGGACCCCGGCGATGATGTTGCCCCACTGGTCGGAGCCGCCGATCTGCAGCGTGCAGCCGTACCGGCGGTGCAATTCGACGTAGTCGTTGGCCTGCAGGAGCATGTAGCTGAACTCGGTGTAGGAGATGCCCTCGCCCTCCAGCCGCCGCCGGACGGTGTCGCGATCCAGCATGACGTTGACCGAGAAGTGCTTGCCGAGGTCGCGCAGGAACTCGATGGCCGACAACGGGGCGGTCCAGTCCAGGTTGTCGACGACGACCGCGCCCGTCGGCGACTCGTCGAAATCGACGAAGCGCTCCAGCTGCCCGCGGATGCGCTCGGTCCATTCGGCGACGGTGTCCGCCTCGTTGAGGGTGCGCTCCCCGACGTCGCGCGGGTCACCGATCATGCCGGTGGCCCCGCCGGCGAGCACGATCGGACGGTGGCCGGCGCGCTGAAAACGCCGCAACGCCAGCAGCGGCACCAGGTGGCCCGCGTGCAGGCTGGCGGCCGTGGGGTCGAAGCCGGCGTACACCGTCATCGGCCCACGCTGCGCCTCGGCGGCCAGCGCGTCGAGGTCGGTGGACTGCGCGATCAGCCCGCGCCAGCCCAGCTCGTCAAGGATCCCGGAAGACATCGCCAGCGACTTTAGTCGCTCCCGCGGCCACGATTCGCCCTTGCGCCGCCCGATAAGGCAAGCTCATGCGCGGCGCAGCGTCGCGCCGTCGCCTTCGGCGGTAAGTGCACCGACAACGCGGAGCGTTATGGACAACCGATACTGGCCGTTGGTCGTCGTGGTCGTGATGCTCGCTCTCGGGCTGACGCTCACGATCGACGATTTCAAGCGGGCCGCCACGCTGCGGAGGCCTTTGGTGGTTGCGCTGATCTGTCAGTCGCTGCTGCTCCCGGCCCTGTGCCTGGTCATCGCCGAGGCCTTCCATCTCGAAGCCCACCTGGCGGTCGGGCTCATGCTGATGGCCGCCACCCCCGGCGGGACGATGTCCAGCATCCTCAGCCACCTGTTCAACGGCGACCTGGCGCTCAACCTGACGCTGACCGCAATCAATGCCGTGCTGTCGATCGTCGCGTTGCCCGCGATCCTGGCGGTGTCGATGACCTGGTTTCTCGGCGGGGGTCGGTTTCTGCCGCTTCAGCTGGACAAGTTCTTCACGGTCTTCGGCCTGGTGCTCGTCCCCATCGCGATCGGCGTCGCATTTAGGCACCGCTTCCCCGAGCTGGCGCGGCGCCTACAGAAACCGGTCCGAATACTGGCCATCGCGTTATTGATCGTCGCGGTCCTGGGAGCCATCGCCGGAGGGCGAAAGACGCTGTGGCACAACATCGGGGTGCTCACGGCAGCCGTCGTGACCTTCTGCGCGGTCAGCCTGACGGTCGGCTACCTGGCGCCGCGCCTGATGCGGCTGGCTCCGCGGCAGGCCGTGGCGGTCAGCCTGGAGGTCGGCATGCACAACGCCGTCGTGGCGATGGGCGTCGCGCTGAGCCCCCAGCTGCTGAACAGCGCCGAGATGGCCACGCCTGCCGCGCTGTACAGCGCCGTGGCGCCCCTGCTGGCCGTGACGTTCATCGTCCTCGCGCGCCGCGTGGACCCCGCCTTCCGGGCGGCGGCGCGCCCGGACGAGCCGGCGCGCGCCTAGTCGCTGGCGCCCGGGGCGGGCGCCCGCGGGCTGCGCCGGTAGGCCGAGACCTCGGGCCGGCCCGCGAGCCACAACCGCCAGGGCCGGTCGGCGGCCTGGCTGACCCCGACGCGGGGACCGGATGCGGCGGTGAGCGGCTCGTTGAGTTCCAGCGTTATCGGGCTGGCGGGATCGAAGAGGTCGATCCCGTTGTCGTCCATGGTGATTCCCAGCGCCGAACACAGGTTGCCCGGTCCCCGGGCGAGGGCGGCCCCGCGGACCAGCTCGCCGCGCCGGGCGCGCGCGACGTCGGTGCCGTCCTCGAGCGCGGCCGCCCGCAGCAAGACGGCCGCGGCGGTGCCGTCCGGTCCGCACGAGACGTTGGCGCAGACGTGGATCCCGTGGCTGCGGTAGGTGTACAGCCGTCCGGGAGGCCCGAACATCACCGCGTTGCGCCCGCTGATGCCGCGGTACGAGTGGGCCGCGGCGTCCGGCCACGGGCCGTCCGGGACGCCACCATAAGCCTCGACTTCGACGACGACGGCCCTGACGTCCCGGCCGGTCAGCGTGGCGCCGAGGAGCCGATGGGCGGCCGCGACGGGGTCGACTAACAGCTGGCTTGCGGCCACCCACCGAACCTACCGGCGGCGCTGCCGTGGCAATATCCCGGTGTCTTGGGACCAGTGAAGGAGCGCACGTCATGCATCCGATCGACCCCGCCGCCACCGCGTGGCTGCTGGCCAGCACGGCACTCGTCCTGCTGATGACCCCC
This sequence comes from Mycobacterium sp. E1715, assembly GCF_001667625.1. Lineage (NCBI taxonomy): Bacteria > Bacillati > Actinomycetota > Actinomycetes > Mycobacteriales > Mycobacteriaceae > Mycobacterium > Mycobacterium sp. E1715. The sequence continues at coordinate 1,703 of NZ_LZJJ01000365.1, read as the reverse complement.
GGCCTGGCGATCTTCTACGGCGGGATGGTCCGCACCACCGGCGTGCTCAACATGATCATGATGAGCTTCATCTCCATCCCGCTGGTCACGGTGGCGTGGCTGCTGGTCGGCTACACCGTCGCGTTCTCCGAGGACGGCGCGAGCGGGTTCCTGGGCAACCTCCGCCACCTCGGGATGCTCGGGATCACCCCGGAGACCGCCCACGGGACGGTTCCCGAGCTGCTCTTCGCCACCTTCGAGGTGACGTTCGCGATCATCACGGCCGCACTGGTCAGCGGCGCGATCGCCGACCGCGCGAAGTTCGCGGCCTGGATGGTGTTCGTCCCGGTCTGGACGGTCGTCGTGTATTCGGTTGTGGCGCACTGGGTGTGGGGGCCAGGCGGTTGGCTGGCCAAACTGGGTGTGCTCGACTACGCGGGCGGCCTCGTCGTCGAGATCGTGTCCGGTTCCTCCGCGCTGGCGCTGGCGCTGGCGCTCGGCCCCCGCATCGGCTTCAAAAAGGACGCCATGCGGCCGCACAACCTGCCGCTCGTGCTGCTCGGGGTCGGCCTGCTGTGGTTCGGCTGGTTCGGGTTCAACGCCGGTTCCGCCCTGGCCGTCAACGGGACCGCCGCGGCCATCTTCCTCAACACGCTCGTCGCCGGGTGCCTCGGCATGCTCGGCTGGCTGTCGGTCGAGCAGATCCGCGACGGCAGGCCGACGACGTTCGGCGCGGCGTCCGGTGTGGTGGCCGGGCTGGTCGCCATCACGCCGTCCTGCGGCACCGTCAACACGCTGGGCGCGGCGGTCGTCGGGCTCGCGGCCGGGGTCGTGTGCTCGTTCGCGGTGAGCGCGAAATTCCGCTTCAACTATGACGATTCGCTGGACGTGGTCGGTGTGCACTTCGTCGGCGGCGTCGTCGGGGTGTCGTTGATCGGGTTGCTCGCCACGGCGGTCATGACGGCGGGCCCGCGGGGCCTGTTCTACGGGGGCGGCTTCACCCAGTTGGGCAGGCAACTGCTCGCGATCGTCGTGGTGGCGCTGTACGCGTTCACGGTGTCGTTCGTGCTCGCGAAGGTCATCGACCGGGTGATGGGTTTCCGGCTCAGCCCGGAAGACGAGACCACCGGCGTCGACCTCACGCAGCACGCCGAGACCGCCTACGCCGAGGGCGTGCACGGGCACCTGCCGCTGCGCCGCCCCGGATTGGACGAGCGCCCCAACCCTTGACAACTCCTCGCCGGAGGACGATATTCATCACATGATGACTTCATCACGTGATGAATTAATCACGGCCCCGGCCGTCCGCATCGAACACCTGCGGGTGGTCCGCGGGAAACGCCCCGCCCTGCACGACTTCTCGGTGCAGATCGGGCGGGGCAGCATCACGGGCCTGCTCGGCCCGTCCGGCTGCGGCAAGACCACCCTGATGCGCTGCATCGTCGGCACCCAGATCGTGACCTCGGGGACCGTCGAGGTGCTCGGCCACCCGGCCGGGTCGGCGCCGCTGCACCGCCGCGTCGGCTACCTCCCCCAGGACCCGACGATCTACAACGACCTGCGGATCGTCGACAACGTCCGTTACTTCGCCGCGCTGTACGGTTTCGAGCACCAGGCCGCCGACGACGCGATCGAGCGGGTCGGGCTGGCAGACCAGCGCGCAGGCCAGCGACACCCGGGTGCGCTGGCCGCCGGAAAGGTTGCCGCAGAACGCGGTTCGGTGG
>NZ_LZJJ01000364.1:0-862 GCF_001667625.1 Mycobacterium sp. E1715 | reverse complement strand
ACACCCACCGCGGCCCACCCCACCGCCCCCGCGGCGCCGACGCGGCTGGCGCCGGTGGGTCCGGTCGCTGGCGTCGATCCTGGTGATCGGCTCGCTGCTGGCCGGGATCGCCGTCGTCTGTGGGGCCGTCTGGTTCGACAGCCGGCTGCACCGCGACGAGATTCTCACCGACTACCCCGGACGACCCGGGCCCGGCCGCGGCACCAACTGGTTGCTGGTGGGCTCGGACAGCCGCCAAGGACTCAGCCCCGAACAGCAGGAGGACCTGGCGACCGGCGGCGACATCGGCAGCAGCCGCACCGACACCATCCTGCTGGTGCACCTGCCAGAGTTGTGGTCCGGCGGGCGGGTGACGCTGGTGTCGATACCGCGCGATTCCTACGTCCCGATCCCCGGCCACGGCAAGGACAAGATCAACGCCGCCTTCTCCTTGGGCGGGGCATCCCTGCTGGCGCAGACCGTGGAGGAGGCCACCGGGCTGCGCCTCGACCACTACGCCGAAATCGGATTCGGCGGATTCGCCGGGGTGGTCGACGCACTCGGCGGGGTGACGATATGTCCGACGACGCCGCTCAACGACCCCTTGGCCGGGATCGACCTGCCCGCCGGTTGCCAGAAAGTCAACGGCCGCAACGCCCTTGGATACGTCAGGACGCGCGCCACCCCACGAGCGGACCTGGACCGCATGGTCAATCAGCGGCAGTTTGTGGCCGCGCTGCTGCAGGCCGCAGGCCGCCCGGCGGTGTGGCTCAATCCGTGGCGCTGGTACGCGGTGCCGCGCGCCGTGGCCGACGCCCTGACCGTTGACCGCGGCGACCACGTGTGGGACCTGGCCCGCCTCGGCTGGGGGCTGCGCGGTTCC
>NZ_LZJJ01000363.1:0-581 GCF_001667625.1 Mycobacterium sp. E1715 | reverse complement strand
ACCTGCACATCGTCGGACCCAACATGGCCACCCAGCCCTACGGCATCGGGGTCAACCTGACCAACACCGGGCTGGTCATCAGGGCCTCGAGCGGGTCGATGTCGCGCACCCGCGGAATCTCGACCAGGCCGCCGCCGAGGTGGCGGACCGGTGGCAGCACCCGCGTCCCCACCGTCACCCGGTCTTGCGGATCGCTGTCCAGGGTGCCCAGCGAGATGTGCGGAAAGTCGTCGTCGCCATCGTCGAAGTCGGGTCGGAACAGCGCCTGGGTGGCCTGGATGCGCCCCGTGGTCGGGCAGCCGCCCTGCGTGTCCGGCGGCTGGGTGCCCGGGCTTTCGTCGGCGCCGGTTTCCGGCTGCTCGATCTTCTCCGACTCGGCCATCAGTCCAGATACCTCGGCGTCGGTGGCGCGGGCGCGGGCCCCAGCACCGTCAACCACTTGCGGTACAACGTGTTCCACGTGCCGTCCCGGCGGATCCGCTCCAGGGTGCCGTTGACGAACCGGACCAGCCCGGTGTTGGTCAGGTTGACCCCGATGCCGTAGGGCTGGGTGGCCATGTTGGGTCCGACGATGTGCAGGT
>NZ_LZJJ01000362.1:0-1715 GCF_001667625.1 Mycobacterium sp. E1715 | reverse complement strand
CAGGCCGCGTTGGCGGTGGTGTTGGGGAAGTTGGGGGCGACTTCGGATGTGGCGGTGGGCTTTCCGATCGCCGGGCGCCGTGATCCCGCGCTTGATGAGTTGGTCGGATTTTTCGTCAACACGCTGGTGTTGCGCACCAACCTGGGTGGAAATCCGACCGTGGCTAAGGTGTTGGCCCAGGTACGACAGCGCAGCCTGGCCGCCTATGAGCACCAGGATGTGCCCTTCGAAGTCCTCGTCGAACGGCTGCACCCCACCCGCAGCCTGACCCACCACCCCCTGATCCAAGTCGTCTTGGCCTGGCAGAACCTGCCCTGGCAGCATGACGGTCCGGCCGCCGGGCTGGCGCTGGGAGACGTGCGGGTCACGCCGGAGCCCGTCGACACCCAGGTCGCCCGAATGGATCTGGTGTTCTCGCTGGCCGAGCGCTGGACCGAGGACGGGCAGCCCGCCGGCATCGGGGGGGCGGTGGAGTTCCGCACCGACGTGTACAACACCGCCCGCGTCGAGGCCCTGGCCGCGCAACTGCACGACGTGTTGGTCACCATGACCGCCGACTCCGCGCGGCGTATCTCGTCGATCGAGGTGCTGGATGAGGCCGAGCGTGCGCGTCTTGAGGTGATCGGTAATCGGGCGGTGTTGAGCGGGCCGGTCCCGGTGGCGGTGTCGATTCCGGAGCTGTTCTCCGCGCAGGTGGATCGTGCCCCGGAGGCGGTGGCGGTCAGTTGTGGGGGCGGGTCGTGGACGTATGGCGAGGTGGATGAGGCGTCGAATCGGTTGGCGCGCTTGTTGGTTGAGTATGGTGCCGGTCCGGGGGAGTGTGTGGGGTTGTTGGCCGAGCGCTCGGCCCAGGCCGTGGTGGCGATTTTGGCCGTGCTCAAGACCGGCGCGGCCTACCTGCCCATCGACCCGGCACTGCCGGCGGCCCGCATCGAGTTCATGCTCACCGACGCCCTACCGATCGCCGCCGTCACCACCGCGGGCGTGCGATCGCGGCTCGACGGGTCGGACCTGGCGGTCATCGAATTCGACGACCCGGAAATCGCGACACAATCGGCCGACGCGCTGTCGGCGCCGTCGTCCGCGGACGTCGCGTACATCATCTACACCTCGGGCACGACCGGGGTGCCCAAGGGCGTGGCCGTCACCCATCACAACGTCACCCAGTTGCTGGAGTCGGTGCACGACGAGCTGGCGCTGGGCCGGGTGTGGTCGCAGTGTCACTCGTTGGCCTTCGACTTCTCGGTGTGGGAGATCTTCGGGTCGCTGCTGCACGGCGGCCGGTTGGTGATCGTGCCCGACGCGGTGGTCCGCTCACCAGAAGACCTGCGCACCATGCTGATTCGCGAGCAGGTCAACGTGCTGAGTCACACACCGTCGGCCGTGGCGGCCTTGTCGCCCCAGGGGTTGGACTCGGTGGCGACGCTGGTGATGGGTGGGGAGCCGTGCCCGCCCGAGGTGGTGGATCGGTGGGCGCCCGGGCGGGTGATGGTCAACCAATACGGCCCCACCGAGACCACGATGTACGCGGCGATGACCAGGCCGCTGGCCGCGTGGAGCGGGACACCGCCGATCGGCTCGCCGATACCCGGCGCGGCGCTGTTCGTGCTGGACAAGTGGCTCCGGCCGGTGCCGGTAGGTGTGGTCGGTGAGTTGTATGTGGCGGGTCGGGGTGTGGCGTGTGGGTATGCGGGTCGGTCGGGGTTGACGGCGGG
>NZ_LZJJ01000361.1:0-9194 GCF_001667625.1 Mycobacterium sp. E1715 | reverse complement strand
AATCCACTATTCCCCCAACAATACTGGCCGCCGTTCTCGACACCGAGGTGCGAATTCCGAACCCATTCGTCCCGGCCTCCGCGCGCGCACGAGGCCTGAACCTCATCGCCACCGACACCACATGGTCACGCCCCAGCGCTGGGCCGACCGCCACCGGCGAAGCCGGTCACCTTGCCTCGGTGCTGGCCGGCCGTCCCTGGGCGCTCAGGCATTTGACCGGCGACGGAGTATCGGTACTCGCCACCCGTCTCCAGCCGTCGCGAAAGTCCATCCCGTTACGGCCATGACCGGTCATCGAGGGCCTCGACGTCTCGGTGTGCTTGCGGCCAATCACCAGTCGGCAACCGGCCACGATGACGCTCGATTGATCGTCCCGACAGCGAGTTGGCGCCGTGCGGTCACGTCCAGTTTGATGAATACCTTTCGCAAGTGGTACGCGACGGTGTTGGGACTGATGAACAGCTGGGCGCCGATCTCCGAGTTGGTGGCCCCGCCGGCGGCCAATACGGCGATCTGCGCCTCACGCGGAGTCAGAGCTGAATCTTTCGGGACGGCCGCCTTTCTCCGGACTCGTTCGCCTGTCGCTTCAAGCTCAAGCCGCGCGCGCCTGGCAAAGGCATCCATTCCGTTTTTCGTGAACGTTTCATAAGCCGGTCCTAGCTGCTTGCGTGCGTCTAGCGGCCGCCGTTCCCGACGCAGCCATTCCCCGTAGACAAGCCGTGCACGCGTGGCGGCCGGGAGCAGATTTGTGTGGTCCATCCGCTCGATCGCCTCGCGGTAGAACCGTTCCGCGGACCTGCCGCTGCTTACCAGCGCATGTGCGCATGCGTAAGTCCCTAGCGCCCAATCTGTTCCAGCCGTCTGCGTGCTCTCTCCAAGTGCGACAAGAGCGGCACGCGCATCGTTGATTTGCCCACAACGCGTTGCCGCCTCTATCAACTCGGGCAGCAAGAACGTCGTCCACAGTTCTTCGGTGTGCTCGCACCCGTGTCGGGCCGCCACCAAGGCCTGCTCGTAACGCCCCAGCCCGTTGCACAGTAGCGCCGTCGCCAATTCGATTGACGCCAAACCCATTCCCTCACCGCGGGCCACCGCATAGTGCTTACCCTGCTGCACCAATCGAGCAGTTTCGGCATGGTCGCCCCGCCAGGCCGCAAGCGGAAGCGCCGCGTAGGGAAAGACCGTGGTGACCGTCGAAGCGGCGATCGATTCGGCCTCGGTGATCAGCTGCCGGGCCGCTGTGAAATCCCCACTCCAAGTGAGCGCCGCCGCCAGCGAGTGCAACGCCACGGCCAACACGCGTTGGTCCTCCGCGGCGCGGGCGAGCTCGACTTGCCGAGCCGGCAGGTGCAACCACGCGCGATCGTCCCAAGCGATGATGGCGCCGTGGCAGGCAAGCCACAGCCACCGCGTCCCGCCCTCGACACTTGGTCCGTCGGCGGCACAGAATCCGTCCAACGCGCTTCGAACCAGCCCGATACCTGCTCGGGGGCCACCGATGACCACGGCTGTCAACCCATCCAACAGGAGGTCTGCCGGTCGTTCCGGTCGACGGGCCGCAGGGGCGGCCGCCGCGGCCGTCGCCACTTCCAACACGCCGCCGCTGCCGGCGAGACGGCCCGCGAACAGCACCGCCGATAGCGCCTCGAGAAACAGTTCGCGCGCTGCCCGCGCATCGTGCGGCGCGCGCTCCCGGGCCAGCGCAGTCAAGGCGGCAGCGGCGTCGCTGCCACACTTCGAGGTGAACATCATCTCGCCGCGGAGCGCGGACGGTAGGGAACCGCTTCGCCCAAACAACGAGATCGGGTCCGCGGGGCGCATCAGTGCGCTCGCCGACGAAGCGGTGGCCGCGTGTCAGTCCGGCCGGTCGGCGGGGCGATAACACCGGACTTGATGACTTCGCGCCCGCCCCGGCTCCGGGCGTAAATCATGTCCGAAAGTGTATCGGCTGTGGGTGAAAAGCGCCCTGTCTGCGAATGCCGAACCGGCTCGCTGAGACGGCCACGAATGCACGACGACTACCAGGTCTTGAGGATTCCGCGTCGGGCAACCCCGAATCATCATCGACGTAGGCCGGGCGTAGGGGGTCCTCCCTTCGTGGAGCTTTGGAGGCAGCAGCATGACCACCGTTCGTGAGGCGATCCTCGACCTACTGCGCGCGCATCGCTTGACGACCGTCTTCGGCAATCCTGGCTCGTCGGAATTGGCTCTGTTGCAAGACTTCCCAGACGACTTCCGCTATGTGCTCGGGCTCCAGGAAATGGTGCCGGTCGGGATGGCCGATGCATACGCACAAATCACCCGGCGACCCGCGCTCGTCAATCTGCACACCGCCCCCGGGATGGGTAACGCGCAGGGCCAGATCTACAACGCATTCATCAACAAGACTCCGCTGATCGTGACCGCCGGAAATCAGCGCCGCACGATGCAGAACCAGTACTGCCTGCTGACGAACGTCGAGCCCGCTCTGGTGCCGAAGCCATTCGTGAAGTGGGCGGCAGAACCCGCGATCGCCAGCGAGGCCCCTGCCGTGTTGGCCCGTGCAATCCACCTGGCAACCACGCCGCCGATGGGTCCGGTATTCGTCTCGCTGCCGATGGATGACATGCCGGTCCAATTCGATGACACGCAGGCCACCGATGTCGCCGCCGTGCGCGACCGCTCGGTGACCCACACCGCGGGCTTTTCCCAGGACGTCGCCGAGCGGATCGGCGGCCGACTGGAGTCCGCGAAATCGCCGGCACTGATCGTGGGCGGCGACGTCGAACGCTATGGCGCGTGGGCGGCGGTGATCGCGTTGGCGGAGCGCACCCAGTCGGCCGTCTGGACGGCACCACTTACGGGGTGGAGCGGATTTCCGGAGAACCACCCGCTGTATCAAGGAATCCTGCCGCCCGGTGCCGGCTGGATCTCCGAGATGCTGGCCGGACACGACCTACTCCTGGTGATCGGCGCACCCGTCTTCCGGTACTACCCGTTGGTACCGGGACCGTATGTCCCCGCGGGCGCGAGCCTGATTCAGATCACCAATGACCCGGACGAGGCTGCGCGCGCCCCCGTCGGGGACGCGATCGTGGCCGACGTCGCCAGTGCGGCCGAAGCACTGCTCGCGGCGACCAACCCCACCCAGCGGCGGGCTCCAGCCGCCCGTGCGCCGATCCCGGACCTGGAAAATTCGCAAACGCCGCTGCGACCCGAAGCGCTATGGACGGCCGTGGGCCGAGGCGCGCCGCCGGACACGTTGTGGGTCAGCGAGGCGGGCAGCAATGAAGTCGCCATCACGAACAGCATTCGACCCGGCAATCCGTTCTCGCACCTATCGTCGGCGGGCGGCGGCCTGGGCTTCGGGCTACCCGCATCCGTCGGTGCTCAACTAGCCGCTCCCGACCGTCCCGTCGTCGCGTTGATGGGCGACGGTTCGATGCAATACGCGATTACCTCGCTCTGGACCGCTGTGCAGTACCAGATCCCGGTGACCATCGTGGTGGCCTCCAACGCCGAATACGGTGTGGTCAAAGAATTCGGCGGATGGGAGAAGACGCCGGGGGTACCCGGGCTCGACATACCCGGGCTCGACGTCGTCGCAACGGCGGCCAGCTACGGCGTCGACGCCTATGAAGCCCACACCACGGACGAGGTCACCGAACTGGTGAAAAGCGCTATCGCTGACCGGCGCCGCCCCACCCTCATCAACGCGCGTACGACTCCGGTCGAAGGCTGACATCACGGCGACCCGCGGGCGCGGGTCGGCGGCAAGGTCCTCCGAATAGATTGGAGCCGAATGCCTTTGGCGTGAAACCGGCTAGCTCGCCAGCCCGACGATCGCCAGCATGAACAGCACCCCGCCGAGTGTGCATGCCAGGGTCGCCGCGCTGCGATGGCCGGCATGTGCCCTCGGCAGGATGTCGGCGCTGGCCAAATACATCAAAAAGCCCGCGAAAAACCCGAGATACACCTCGAGCAGGCGATGGGGAATCGTCACCGCCAGCGTGAGAGCCGCCCCGGCCACCGGTGCCACGGCGTCGGCGCCGAGCAGGGTCAGGGCCCTCCGCCGGTCGTTGCCGTAGAGCGATGTGACGGTGTAGGTGTTGAAGCCGTCGGCGAAGTCGTGGCCGATCACCGCGACCGCCACCACCGCGCCCGCGGCCGCTCCCGCCTGGAATGCGGCGCCGATGGCGAATCCGTCCATGACGCTGTGGCCGATCAGACCCGACGCGGCGAGGATCCCGACGCCGGGCGCATCCGGCTCACCGGCATCCTCCGATCCGTCACCGCGATGGATGCCCACCGTGTGTTCGATGACGTGCAGGACCAGAAAGCCGAGGACGAACGTGAGCAGCGGAGCCGGTATGCCGAAGAGGACCCAGTACTGCCGGCTCAACGCTTCCGGCAGCAGGTCGAAGCCGACCGCGCCGAGCATCAACCCCGCCGCCAACCCCAGCACCAGATAGCGGTAGGAACCGATCCGCAACGCCGCATAACCACCCAGCAGCGTGGTGATGAACGAGCCGAGGGCCACGAGAACAACCACTGCGGGCCCACCTCTCTGCGACCGGTACCGGTGAAAAGGTAGCGCGACACCCGGCGATCGGCGACCCGGCGCACCCGCGAGTCGGGGCCGCGAAAGTGCCGCTAGCGAAGCGCTTCTGAGCTAGCCGCCGTAGCTGGGGCGTCCCAGCTTGAGCTCGTGCTGGGCGATCATGTTGCGGAAGACTTCCAGGGTGCCGCCGTAGATCCCCAGCGGCAGCGCCAGCCGGTAAAGATGTTCTGCCGCACCGTCGGTGGCCGAGCCCGCAGTTTCGGTGGGCAACGCCGACGCTGTCCCGAGGATGTCCATCAGGTCCGGCGTGACGTCGCGCATCGTCTGCGCGATTGCGACCCGCCCGAACATCCCGGGGGCGCTCAGCGCCGCCTCCATCCGGGCGACGTCGCGCCCGAGCCGGTATTTCACCGAGTCGTCATCCAGCGGCCGCCGGCCGTCGGGGCCGGGTTGAGCGGCGACCGCCACGACGGTGTCGACGACTTCGGCCATCAGGTCGCCGTGCGCCGACATCGCGGCAATGTATTGCAGGCCATGGTCTTCCGGGTCCACGATCCCGTGCTCGGAGTCCAGTGCCGCGCGCATCACCGTCCAACCGCCGTTCACCTCGCCGATGCGGTAGCGATCGTCGACGCGGACGTCGCTGTAGTAGACGATGTTGGTGCGGTCACCGTCCAGGGTGCGGATGCCCTGGATCTCGATCCCGGGCGAGTCCAGCGGCACCAGAAACATGGTGAGGTTCCTGTGTTTGCGCCCCTGCGGGTCGGTGTTGGTGAGCAGGAAGACGTACCGGGCGTTCTGGGCGTTCGACGTGAACATCTTGGAGCCGTTGATGATCCAGCCGTCGCCGTCGCGCGCGGCGCGGGTCTTGCAAGTCGCGACGTCGGAGCCGCCTTCGGGCTCGGTGTAGCCCAGGCAGAGCCGGATCTCGCCGGCGAGCACACCGGGCACCACCTGGTCGGCGAGCTCCGGCGCCCCGAATTGGCGCACCAGCCGCGCGACCACGGATGTGGTGCCCCAGTGATACCACGGCGTGTGGGCCCGGGCGATCTCGAGCTGGAAAATGCGCCGGCGGACCGGGCTGAACCCGCCCTCGGACTCCAGCTTCCAGTCCGATTCCAGGTAGCCTGCCTCGCCCAGCGCCAAATGCACGTGCTCGTCGAAGTTTTCGCCGAACTCCAGCTGACGATGGAGCACCTCGTCGGTGACATGCTTCGCGATGAACGCCCGGGTTTCGTCACGGAAGCTCTGGTCCTCGGGTGAGAGTTCGACGCGGGAGAAGTCCATCAGGCCGCGTCGATCACCAGGGTGCGGAAGCGGTCGAGGGTCTCGAGGGCATGGGCCATGCTGTCACCGGGCAGGTGGACGCTGACCCACGTCACGCCCAGCTTCGCCAGCTTGTCCAAACCGTCGAGGTAGGCGTCCGCGTTGAAGTCGTCGTCGGTGATGCTGCCACCCTCGAAGTTGGTGAAGGTGATGTCGATCGCCGACCAGTCCCGGCCCGCGGCATCGCAGCGCCGCCGCAGGTCCTCGATGCCCTCGCGCAGGCGTGCCGCCGAGTCGATGACGGCGGTTCCCGCAGTCTGGGCCAGTTGGGGCGGCGCCGGAAACGGGCACCAGCCGTCACCGTACTGCGCCACGCGCTGGCGTGCCGACGACGTGTTGCCCCCGATCCAGATCGGCGGATGCGGGTCGCTGACCGGCCGGGGGTGCGCGGTGATCCCGCGGGCACTGAAATGCCTTCCCTCGTAGGTGATGTCGTCTCCGGTCCAGACCGCCCGGATCAGCTGCAACGCTTCCTCGAACAGCTCGGCCCGCTCGTCGTAGCTCACGCCGAGCGCGGCGAACTCCCGCTTGAGGTACCCCACACCGACCGCGAGCGTGAACCGGCCGCCGGAGAGCAGATCCAGCGTGGCGCCAGACTTGGCCACCACGAACGGATTTCGATACGGCAGCACCACGATGTTGGGGATCAGCCGCAGCGTGTTCGTGGTGGCGGCCGCGAAACCCAGCGCGACGAAGGGATCGAGCGCGTCGTGTCCGCCGGCCTCCAGCCACCGCTGCGACGGCGCCGGGTGATCGGTGAAGCCGAACCCGTGGATGCCGGCCGCTTCGGTGGCGGCGGCCACCTTGCCGATGCCGTCGCCGCTCACCAGCTCCGGGTTGTACGGGTGGCTGTGCATCGGGTGGGTGATGGTGAAGCGCATGACCGGGACCAGCCGCTAGAACCGTGCGCGGGAGTCGATCGCCGTGTCGCTGGTGCGCAGCGGCCTGATCAGCGCCTCTTGGGCGAAGGAGCACAGCAGCTCGCCCTCCTCGGAATGCACCGTGCCACGCACGTAGGACATTCCCGCGCCGACCTGGGTGCTCTCGTGGGTGTAGAGCAGCCAGCCGTCCCAGCGGACCGGTTCGTGGAACGCCACCGAGATGCTCATCGGGGCGGTGGACACCGTCAGGTGGGCCTGCGCGGTGCCGATGCCCGGGTGCGCCCGCATTGTGGTGGAGATGCCCAGGTGGCCGGTGAAGTAGGCGAGCAGCGCCTTGGCCAGGTCGTCCCGTTCCGGAATCGGGTCGTAGTGCAGCCACGCGTGCAGTTCCGGGGGCCCGACCTCGTCGGGGCTGTTGACGTCGACGACGTCGACCAGGCGCAGTTCGCGCCCGACCATCGGCATGGGCGAGGGGTTGGCGCCGGCGGGCCCGGTCACGTCGGGGCGCGGCAGGTGATGGCGGATGACGTCGCCGGTCGGGACGTCGGCCAGCGCCGTGATGCTCAGGCAGCGCCGCCCGTTCTGCTGCACGGCGACAACCGCGGTGGCGGTGGACCGGCCCTCGGCGACGACGTCGAGGACGAGCTCGATGGGCGGACCGACGGTCACGGCGCGGGAGAACACCGCGTGCGCCGAGCGCACCGACTTGTCCGGGAATCGCTTGGCAACCGCGACAATCGCCTGGGCGAGCACCTGGGTGCCTTCCACCACCTGCCGTTCGTCGCCGCCGGCTATACCGGTGTCGCCGGTGAACCGGTCCTGCCCGTCGGCCTGCACGTCGAACAGATCCAGCAGGCCCTGCACCGTCCACTCAGTCTGCTCAGAATCCGTGGTCAAGTCCCGCTCCACCTCTCGCGCTAGCAGCTTTGGGCTCAGCGTGACACTTTGAGTAGGATTTGTAAAGCTTGGCTAATTAGGCCGCGGCACGACGCGTCGACGCACCGACGGAAAACACACGGAGGCAACGCAATTGGGCATCGTGACCAGCACCTCGGAGACCGCATTCACCCAGTCCGCCGAGACCGTCTACGACTTTGTCACGAATCCGGAGAACTGGACCAAAACCTATCCCGGCAGCGCGCACATCGGCGGCCTCCCGGAGCTCCCGCTGCGGGTCGGCGACACCTGGGAGGAGGCGGGACCGGACAGTGACCGGATCTTCACCTGGCAACTGGCGGCCGCCGTGCGCCCGACGCTCTTCGTGTTCACCTCGATCGGGCGACTGGGGCACGACCGGGACGGGAACGGCGGAATGGAGGGCCGCATCACGGTGGCGTACCGGTTCACCAGGCCGGGCCAGGACGTCACGCTGTTCTCGCGGACGATGACGATCGAGGCTTTCAAGCACGCCCCGCTGCCGGATCAGCTCTTTCAGCAGGTCAATCCCGCGAAGATCGACGCGTACCACGAGGCCGTCGCGGGCGAACTCGCCAAGTCGCGAGATTGACACCGATACCCGCGGTGCATGACACTTTGGCGGTGTTTTGTAAAGCGGTGGAGGGGGTGCGCGGATGATTCCCGAACCGCTGGCCAACAGCTTCTGCTTCGGCGAGGGCCCGCGCTGGTTCGAGGGGCTGCTGTGGTTCTCCGACATGCTGGGCGAGGCCGTGCACACCTCGACCATGGGTGGGTCGGTGACCACGCTGCCGCTGCCCGGGCACTCGCCTTCGGGACTGGGTTTCCGGCCCGACGGATCGCTGCTGATCGTCTCGGCCGAAGACCGCAGGGTGCTCCGCTACGACGGTGAGACGGTCGACGTCATCGCCGATCTCGCCGACCTGGCGCCGGCCAACCTCGGCGACATGGTCATCGACGACGCGGGCCGGGCCTACATCGGGTGCCAGGCGCTGCGCGGCGGTTGCATCATCCGGCTGGACCCGGACGACAGCGCCCGCGTCGTCGCCGAAGAACTCGACTTTCCCAACGGCATGGTGATCACGCCCGATCGCCGGACCCTGATCGTCGCCGAGTCGATCGGCCGGCGGCTGACCGCGTTCACGATCGATGAGGACGGCGGGCTGGCCGACCGCCGCGTTTTCGCCGAGGGCCTCGACGGTCCGCCCGACGGCATCGCGCTCGACGCCGACGGCGCGGTGTGGGCGTCGATGACGCTGGCCCACCAATTCGAGCGGATCATCGAGGGCGGCGCCGTCACCGACCGCATCGACATGGGTGAGCGCGTCGCCATCGCCTGCGCTCTCGGCGGCCCCGAGCGCCGGGGGTGGTCACGGTGACGGCGTCCAGCCGGGACAGCCGGGTCCCGACCAGGCGCTGGGGATAGGCGTCCGTGCTGGACAACAGGAACAGCGTCCGGCGCTCGGGGCCGCCGAGAGCGCAGGCGATGGCGACGCGCTCACCCATGTCGATGCGGTCGGTGACGGCGCCGC
>NZ_LZJJ01000360.1:0-12969 GCF_001667625.1 Mycobacterium sp. E1715 | reverse complement strand
GGCCGGGCCGGACACCCCGGTCGGCACCGCGCTGCTCGACGACGTGACGCTGTCCAACGCCGGGCTGCGTGAGGGCACCGCCGTGATCGTCGGCGCGGTCACCGTCTACGGCGCCCGGTCGGTGACGCTGTCCGGCTCGTCGCTGGCCAGCCAGTCCATTTCGCCGGTGACCCTGCGGCAGGCCCTGCTCGGCAAGGTGCTGACCGTCGGCGACGCCGTGTCGCTGCTGCCCCGCGATCTGGGCCCGGGCTTCTCGACGGCGGCCGCCACCCGCGCGCTGGCGGCCTCGGTGGGCATCAGTTGGACCTCGGAGCTGCTGACCGTCACCGGCGTGGACCCGCTCGGCCCGGTCAGCGTGCAGCCCAACTCGCTGGTCACCTGGGGCGAGGGCGTGCCGGCCGGCGGCCCGGCCGTGTCCACCGAGCTGGTCGACGTGGCCAGCCCCGAAACGGTCCTCGAGGAACTCAAGGGCTCACAGCCGCAGGCCGCCAAGCTCATCGAATGGCTCAAGCTCGCGCTCGACGAGCCGCACCTGCTCAAGACCCTGGGCGCCGGCGCCAACCTGGGCGTGCTGGTGTCCGGCCCGGCCAGGCCCGCCACCGCCGCCGTGGTCCGCGAGCCCGTCAGCGCCACCGCGTCCCACTCCCGAATGCCAAGCGCGGCAACCACGCTCGGGTGCAGCCGGACGACACCGCGGCGCGAGTCGACGGCGGAGGTGTTCAACCGCGCGGTGAGCGTGAGCTGACGGGCCGCATCCTCGCCCGGCCGGCTCATGGCAGGCGCCCACCCGGCTTGCGCAGCCCGAGCCGCGCCATCGACCGGCGATGCGGCTGCGCCCGGCGGATCGCGCGCCGCGCGGCGCGGCGCTGCTTGGGCTCGTCGGCCCACGCCTCGGGGTGCGCGGCCAGCCAACGCTGGTTGCGGATCGCGAACGGGACGTGGCAGAGGTAGGCGATGATGATGACCCAGATCAGCACGTAGGGGGCCAGCACCGCCGCGGCCGCGCAGATCGCCAGCAGCGCCAGCAGCGGCGCCGCCCAGCTGGGGGGCACCGCCGCGGCGTGCATCTTGCGCATCGGGATCTTGCTGATCATCAGCATCGACGTCCCGGTGATCCAGATGCACAGGAACGTCGTCGAGGTCCACCAGCCCTCGCCGAACTGCAGCTTGAGCCCGATCAGCCCGATCATCGACACCGCGCCCGCCGGCGCGGGCATGCCGACGAAGAACTCGTGGGTGTAGGCGGGCTGGCTCCCGTCGCTCTGCAGCGCGTTGTACCGCGCCAGCCGCAGCACGACGCACACGGCGTAGAGCAGGATCACCACCCAGCCGGCCGGCGACTTCGTCAGCATCGTCACGTAGAGCACGATCGCCGGCGTCACACCGAAGTTCACCGCGTCGGCCAGCGAGTCGATCTCCTCGCCCATGCGCGACTGGGCGTCCAGGATGCGGGCCACCCGGCCGTCGAGCCCGTCCAGGATGGCCGCCGCGGCGATCAGCGCCATCGCGGCCTTGGGCTGGTGCTCGAGGGCGAACCGGATCGAGGTCAGGCCCGCGCAGATCGACAGCACCGTCATCGCGCTGGGCAGGATCTGCAGGTTGACCGACGGCCTGCCGCGCGGCTTGCTGATCATGGCAGCTCGGCCAGCACGGTTTCGCCGGCGATCGCGCGCTGACCCTCGCGGACCAGCGGTTCGGCGCCCGCCGGCAGATAGGTGTCGAGCCGGGAGCCGAACCGGATCAGGCCGTAGGTGTCGCCGATCGTCAGCTTGTCGCCGACGCGCGCGTCGCAGATGATGCGCCGCGCCAGCAGCCCGGCGACCTGCACGGCCACCACCTCCGCGCCGGTCGGCGTCCGGATCCGCAGGCTGGTGCGCTCGTTCTCGGTGCTGGCCGCGGCCAGATCGGCCGACCCGAACCGGCCGGGCCGGTGCTGCATGGCGATCACCTCACCGCTCACCGGCGCCCGCTGCACGTGGGCGTCCAGCAGCGACAGGAAGATGCTGACCCGGGGCAGCGGCGCGTCGCCCATGCCGAGTTCGGCCGGCGGGGCGGCGGCGTCGATCACGCACACCAACCCATCGGCGGGTGCGACGATCGCACCCGGCCGGGTCGGCGGTACGCGGGGTGGGTGGCGGAAGAATCCGGCGCAGGCGCCCGCCGCCAGCAGGCCGGCCCGTCGGATCCACCGGTGCCTGCGGCCGGCCAGCGCCAGCGCCAGGCCGCCGGCGATGAACGGCCGGCCCGCCGGGTGGACCGGCGGAACGGTCGAGCGCACCAACTCCAACGCGTGCTGCGGGCTGAACGTTGGATCCTCGGCCGTAGGGCCGACAGGGCGGGGGCGTCGTGCCACGCGGCCATCTTACGAAAGCCGCGGCCGGTTGGTTCGGGCCCGCAGGGGGAACGCCCACCTTCGACATGCATCCGAATGACCCGCGGCTGCGCCGGGCGAAGATCGCCGTCACCGCCGTGTTCATCGCCCACGCCGTGGGGTTCTCGTCGTGGGCCGCCCACATCCCGGCGGTCAAGGCCGGGCTCGGCCTGTCCGACGCGGCGCTGGGGACGGCGCTGTTCGGTGCACCGCTGGGGTCGGTGCTGGCCACCGTGGCCAGCCACTGGGCGCTGCCGCGGTGGGGCAGCCACCGGCTGATCCCCGTGACCGCCGCCGGCTACGCCCTCGCGGGGACGACCGTCGGGCTGGCCCGCTCCGGGCCGGCGCTGTTTGCGGCGCTGGCGCTGTGGGGGATGTTCCAGGGCGGGCTGGACGTCGCGATGAACACCCAGGCCGGCACGGTCGAGCGCCTGGCGCGCGCACCGATCATGGCGCGCTTCCACGGCATGTGGAGCCTCGGCGCGCTGCTGGGCGCCCTGATCGGCGCGGCGTGCGTCGGCGCCGGCGTCGGGCTGACGCCCCAGCTGGCCGCCGTCGGGCTCGTCGCCCTGATCGTCGTCGGTGCGCTGGCGCGCGGGCTGATCCCGGACCCCGCGGCGGCGTCGCCGCGGGAGCGGTCCGGGCGGGGCTGGCTGACACCGACGGTGGCGATCCTGGCGGCGGTGGCCTTCGTGTCCTTCCTGTGCGAGGGCGCCGCCACCGACTGGTCGGCCAACTACCTGCGCAACGTCGTCGGCGCCGGGCCGGGGGTCGCCGCGCTGAGCTATGCGGCCTACACGCTGACGATGGTCCTGACCCGGCTCGGCGCGATACGCCTGCACTCGCGGCTCTCGGCCCGCCGGTTGCTGCCGGCGCTCGCGCTGTTCGGCGCTGCGGGCCTGGGCGTGGCGCTGGCGGCCGCCAATCCCGTTGTCGCCGTGGCCGGTTTCGCCGCCCTGGGCGTCGGGGTGGCGCTGCTGGTGCCGACCGCGTTCAGCGCCGCCTACGGCGCGGGCGGCGCGGGCTCGGCCATCGCGATCGTCGCCGCGACGGGCTGGCTGGGTTACCTACTGGGGCCGCCGCTGATCGGTCACCTGGCCGACCGCGTCGGGCTGGCGGCGGCCCTGGTCACGATCCCGGTGCTGATGTCGGTCGTCGCGGTCGCCATCCGCTGCGCCGCCGCGTTCGACCGGGCCGCCGATTTCCATCGGCAGGTCGCCACCCCGGCGGGTTAGGTCAGGTCCCAGACCTGCAGCTCGGTCCCCTCGGGCACCTCCGCCACGTCCTCGGGAATGTCCAGCAGCGCGTTCGCCGACGCCAGCCACCGCAGGTGATGCGAGGCCGGCGGGCCATAACTGGTCACGGTCGCGGTATCGCGGTCCAGCGCCGCGCGGCGGAACTGCCGCTTGCCGCGCGGCGAGGTCAGCGATTCGGTCAGCACGGCCGCCCGGTGCGGGCGCTCCGGGTCGGGTAGGCCCATGGCCCTGCGCAGCGCGGGCCGGATGAAGACCTCGAAGGACACCAGTGCGCTCACCGGGTTGCCGGGCAGGGTGACGATCGTCGCGCCGGCCACCCGGCCGATGCCCTGCGGCATGCCGGGCTGCATCGCCACCTTGACGAACTCCACGCCCTGGTCGCCCTCGCGGCCGAACGCGTCCTTGACCACCTCGTAGGCGCCGGCGCTGACCCCGCCGCTGGTGATGATCAGATCGCAGTCGGCCGCGTAGCGATCGAGGATCGAACTGAACTGCGCCACATCGTCTTCCGCCGTAGCCACCGCGATCACGTCGGCGCCGGCGTCGCGGACGGCCCCGGCCAGCATGATCGAATTCGACTCGTAGATCTGCCCCGGCCGCAGCGGATTGCCGGGCGCCACCAGCTCCGATCCGGTCGACAGCACCAGCACCCGCTGGCGCGGCAGCACCGGCAACTCGGCCATGCCCAGCGCCGCGGCCAGGCCGAGCACGGCCGGCGTCACCACCTGGCCGCGCCGCAACACCGTCGTGCCGGGGGCCACGTCCTCGCCCGCGCGCCGGATGTGCTTGCCGGCCTCACGGGGCGCGCGGATCGACACGACGTCCACGCCGCCGTCGGTGTCTTCGACCGGCACGACGGCCGTCGCGCCGGCGGGCAGCGGCGCGCCGGTCATGATGCGGTGCGCGGTGTGGGGTTGCAGCGTCAACTCGTCGGTGCGCCCGGCGGGAATGTCCTCGGCGACCTCGAGGGCCACCGGGTGCTCGGGGGTGGCGCCGGACGTGTCCTCGGCTCGCACCGCGTATCCGTCCATCGCGGAGTTGTCGAAGACCGGCAGCGCCAGGCGCGCGACCACGTCCTCGGCCAGCACCAGCCCTTGCGCCTCGGCCAGTGCGGCGGTGGCCGCCGGGCGGGGACGGATCAGTTCGGCTACGACGCGCTGATGTTCTTGGACCGACCGCACCCCGCCATTATCGGCCGGTCAGATTTCCCAACCGCTCCCGGTGAGGCCGTGGGACCGACGTAGAGTCGAGAACGTGATTACCGGGATGGCCCACACCGGGGTGTGTGTTCCGGATTGCGAGGCGGCCGTCGCCTTCTACCGCGACGTGTTGGGCCTGCGTGTGCTCTCGCCGCCGTATGTCATGACCGGTAACGCCATTCGCGACGACATGGGCGAGCTGGTGGCGGACCCCAGCATGAAGGCGGCCATCGTCGGGTTCGACGGCGACGGCGATCGCGTGCTCGAGGTGATCGAATACCTCGGCGCGGCGGGCTCGGATCGGCCCGGTCGCGCCGGCCTCACCGACCCGGGGCTGTCCCACGTCGGGCTGATCTGCGAGGACCTCGACGCCACCCGGGCGGAGCTGGAAAGCAGGGGCGTGCGCTTTCTGGTCAGCGGGATCGCGGAGGTCGCGCGGGTCCGCACCACCTGGTTCGTCGACCCGTGGGGTGTGGTGTTCATCCTGGTGGAGAAGACCCGGCCGCAGCGACCCTACTTCGCGCAATGGGACTGAAGCCGCGAGTCGCGATCATCGGCGCCGGTGCCGGCGGCATCGCCATGGGCATCCAGCTGGCCGAGGGCGGCTACGACTTCACCATCTACGACCGGGCGGACGGATTCGGCGGGACCTGGCGCCACAACACCTTCCCGGGCGCGGCGTGCGACGTCCCGTCGCACCTGTACTCGTATTCCTTTGCGCCAAACCCGCGTTGGAGCAAGACGTACGCCAACCAGCCCGAGATCCTGGCGTACCTGGAAAGGGTCGCCGACGGTCACGGGCTGGGCGCGCGCCTGCGGGCGAACACCGCGGTGGCCGCCGCGCGCTGGTCGGACACCCGGGGCCGCTGGACCCTGACCGACGACGCCGGTCGCGAGCACGAGTTCGACGCGGTCGTCAGCGCCGTCGGGATGCTCGACGTGCCCCACGTCCCGGACATCCCCGGCGCGCGGCGGTTCCGCGGCCGCCAATTCCATTCGTCGCGTTGGGATCACAGCAAGTCGACGGCCGGCGAGCGGGTGGCGTCCATCGGCACTGGCGCCAGCGCCATCCAGTACGTGCCCGCGATCGCGCGAGAAACCGCGCACCTGACCGTGTTTCAGCGGACCCCGATCTGGATCGCGCCCCGCTTCGACTTCCCGTTCACGCCCGAACAGCACGAGCTGTTCGAACGCCACCCCGAGATGGCGCTCAAGCTGCGCGACGAGGCCTTCGACGCCTACGAGTCGTCCAGCTTCGACGTCGACGCCGCGCAGACGCGGGAAGCGACCGAGCTGGCCCGCAGCTACCTGATGCGCAAGGTGGCCGACCCCGAGCTGCGCGCGAAGCTGACGCCGGACTATCCCGCCGGCTGCAAACGGCCGCTGATGTCGCGCGAGTGGTATCCGACGTTCGCGTTGCCCAACGTCACACTGGAAACGGCCGCCATCACCGAGCTGACCGAGCGGGGCGTGCGCACCGTCGACGGCGTCGAGCACCGCGTCGACACCGTCATCTATGGCACCGGGTTCAAGGCCGCCGACTACCTGGCCAGCATCGACGTCCACGGGTCGGGCGGGCGCCGCCTCGCGGACGACTGGCGCGACGGCGCCGAGGCGTACCTGGGCACCCTGGTGGCCGGCTATCCGAATTTCTTCACGCTTTACGGGCCCAACACCAACGGCGTCAATTCGATCATCTACATCCACGAGGCGCAGACCACGTTCGTCCGCCACATCCTCGACGTGATGAACGCCCGGGGGGCGCGCACCGTCCAAGTGACACCCGACGCGCAGCGCCGCTACAACGACGAGATCCAGGCGGCCATGGTGGGCAAGGTCTGGCTCGCATGCGACAACTACTTCCGGCATCCGAGCGGGAAGGTGGTCACCCAATTGCCTTACAGCGGACGCACTTTCTTCGAGCGCACCCGCGAGCTGGTCGACGCCGACTACCGCTTCGGCCGGTGACCGGTCGGACGCCTGAACCGGCGCCCGCGGACCCGGGCGGACGCGGTCGGCACGCGCCGCAGGCCCGGGCGCCTGGGCCGTTTGACCCGCTCGGCGGTCCGCACCGGGGCGCTGTACGCCGTCTCGACCTTCATCCGCAACCACGCCGCGGCGCGCTTCGTCCTCACCTGCACGGCCAAACCCTACGTCGCGCGCGCGCCGCGTATCAGTGCGCGGCACCTAGAGTTCGCTCACCGTTAACCGGTTACTGCACCCAATAGTTGTCGTGCAGAACGAACCACTCCCGGCGTTCGTCGTCGGTCATGTCGGCCAGCGCCGCGAAGCCCTCGAAGTACGTCTCGCGCGGGGCACCCGGCGCGAACAGCATCAGGATCGACGCCGGCTCGTCGGCCCCGTTGCGGAAGCCGTGCACGCCGCCCGGCGGCACGTAGAGGAAGTCGCCCTGCCGACCGTCGGCCCACTGCGTGCCGTCGTAGAGCTTCATCGTGCCGGAAAGCACGAAGAAGGCCTCGGACATCGCCCGGTGGAAGTGGGGTCCGGGGCCGCCGCCGCCCGCGGGGATGTCGACCCGGTACAGCCCGTAGTCGCCGCCGGTGGCCTGGTCGTTGGCCAGGTAGTGGTACTTGACGCCACCGGTCTCGTAGTCGGGCGGCTCGTCGGCACGCTTGAGCCAGGCGCTGATCCCCGGCTCGTCCTTGGTGTACCGGGGCGGCGGATAGGGCGGCACGACGAGCGACATGGTTTCCAGCCTGCCAGTTAGCATCGCGAGAGTGGAGGCCCCGGAGGACGTGCGCGCGCAGCGGCTGCTCGAAGCCCAGGAGAAGGCGTCGCAGTTGTTCGACGAGGTCGAGCGGCGCGGCATCATCCGGCCGGGCGTTTCCGAGCGGCAGCTGTCCGATGAGATCAACCGCCTCGCCGCGGACCTGTTCGGCGTGACCCGGCACTGGCATCGGCGCATCGTGCGGGCCGGCGAGAACACGCTGCAACCCTTCAGCGAGCGCCCGCCGGACCGGCTGGTCGCCGACGGCGACATCGTCTTCCTCGATTTCGGGCCGATCTTCGCGGAGTGGGAGGCCGACTTCGGCCGCACCTTCGTGCTCGGCGACGACCCGGCCAAGGCGGCCCTCCGGGACGCGCTACCCCGGGTGTGGCGGGCAGGCCGCGAGTACTTCGACCGGCGCCCGGACGTCACCGGGGCCGAGCTCTTCGACTTCGTCGTCGGCCTGGCCCACGCCGAGGGTTTCGAGTTCGCCAGTTCGATCGCCGGTCACCTGGTCGGAGAGTTCCCGCACAAGAAGATCGCCGGCCCCGGCGTCCAGTGGTACATCGCGCCCGGATCGAACAAGCCGATGCGGCGCACCGACCCGGCCGGCCGCCTGTGCCATTGGATCCTGGAGATCCATCTGGCCGACCGGGCCCGCGGCTTCGGCGGTTTCTACGAGCAGCTGCTCGATGTCTAGCGCCGATCGCGAGCGCGGCGCATGCGCCGGGCGCTGCGGGTCGGCGCCGTCGGGTTAGCGCCGATCGCGAGCGCGGCGCATGCGCCGGGCGCTGCGGGTCGGCGCCGTCGGGTCAATCCAGGGGATACGTGACGCCGGTCAGCTCCTCCGACACCGCCCACAACCGCCGCTGCCGCTCGGCGTCGTGGGATTTCGCGCTCGACGACACCAACTTCGGATAGCCGCGGGTCTCGGCGAACCCGTCGGGGCCGTAGTACTGGCCGCCGAGAACGGCCGGGTCGGTGGCGGCGCGCAGCGTCGGGAGCGCGCCCATGGCGGCGTCCTGCGCGATCACCGAGAAGAACACGTTGACGAGCGGCCGGAACGCCGTGGGCGTGTAGCGGCCCAGTTCGGTGTTCGAGCCGCCGGGGTGGGCGGCGGTGGCGATCGTCGTCCCGCGGGGGGCCAGCCGCCGCTGCAGCTCGTAAGTGAACAGCAGGTTGGCCAGCTTGGCTTGCCCGTAGGCCGCGACCCGGTTGTAGGAGCGTTCCCACTGCAGGTCGTCGAAATGGATGTCGGCCAGGATGCGGTGGCCCACGCTGCTCACCGTCACGACCCGCGATCCGGGCACCGGCAGCAGCCGCTCCAGCAGCAGGCCGGTGAGGGCGAAGTGGCCCAGGTGGTTGGTGCCGAACTGCATCTCGAAGCCGTCTTTGGTGGTTTCCTTCGGTGTGTACATGACGCCGGCGTTGTTGATCAGCAGGTCGATCTGCTCGTAGTCGGACTTGAGTTGTTCGGCCGCCGCGCGGATGGAGTCCAGCGACGTCAGGTCGAGCTCCTGCAGCGCCACGTCGGCGTGCGGGCTCGCGGCGGCGATGCGCGCGGCGGCGTCCTTGCCCTTATCGAGGTTGCGCACCGCGAGCACGACGCGTGCGCCGTGGTCGGCCAGCGCGGCGGCGGTCTCGTAGCCGAGGCCGGTGTTGGCCCCGGTGATGACGGCGACCCGTCCGGCCTGGTCGGGAATGTCTCGCGCGGTCCACTTGGCCATCGGAAGCTCCTCAAAGTAGTAAGGTAAACGGGGCGAGCGCTCCGGTTGACTCGACTATACGGAACGCACGCCCCGCTTTGTCAACCGATGGGTGGTGAATTGTTGGCCGAACCCGCACGGCCGTTGCGCGCCGACGCGGCGCGCAACCGCGCGCGCGTGCTGGACGTCGCCTACGAGACCTTCGCCGCCGAAGGCCTGTCGGTGCCCATCGACGACGTCGCCCGCCGCGCCGGGGTGGGGGCCGGCACCGTCTACCGGCACTTCCCGACGAAGGAAGCGCTGTTCACCGCCGTGATCGAGGACCGGATGCGCCGCCTCGTCGACGACGGGCACGCCCTGCTGAAGTCGGAGGGCCCGGGGGAGGCGCTGTTCGCCTTCCTGCGCTCGATGGTCCTGCAGTGGGGTGCCGCGGACCGCGGCCTGGTCGACGCGCTGGCGGGGTACGGAATCGACATCGCCTGCGCCGCCCCCGAGGCCGAGGAAGCGTTCAGGGCCATGCTGGGCGAGCTGCTTCGTGCCGCCCAGGAGGCCGGCACCGCGCGGCGCGACGTCGACATGCGGGATCTGAAGGCGATCCTGGTCGGCTGCCAGGCGATGCAGGCCTACGACTCGGCGCTGGCCGAGCGGGCGACCGACGTCGTCATCGACGGTTTACGCGTGCAGCGATAAGGCCTGACCCGTTCTTGCACTCGGCATAGGCGAGTGCTAAGAATGACCTTGGCACTCGCGACAGGTGAGTGCTAGGTCGGGACGGTGAGACCAGCAGACACCTGGGGTCGTCCGTCGCGGGCACTGCACCCGGCCAGCGTAAGTAATGGGGTGGCCACCCGTGGCCACCCGGTGTCATTCCCGATCCGGAGGAATCACTTCGCAATGGCCAAGACAATTGCGTACGACGAAGAGGCCCGTCGCGGCCTCGAGCGGGGGCTGAACGCCCTCGCCGACGCGGTAAAGGTGACGTTGGGTCCCAAGGGCCGCAACGTCGTCCTGGAGAAGAAGTGGGGCGCCCCCACGATCACCAACGATGGTGTGTCCATCGCCAAGGAGATCGAGCTGGAGGACCCGTACGAGAAGATCGGCGCCGAGCTGGTCAAGGAAGTCGCCAAGAAGACCGACGACGTCGCCGGTGACGGCACGACGACGGCCACGGTGCTGGCCCAGGCGCTCGTCAAGGAGGGCCTGCGCAACGTCGCCGCGGGTGCCAACCCGCTGGGCCTCAAGCGCGGCATCGAGAAGGCCGTCGAGAAGGTCACCGAGGTCCTGCTCAAGTCCGCCAAGGACGTCGAGACCAAGGAGCAGATCGCGGCCACCGCGGCGATTTCCGCGGGCGACCAGTCCATCGGCGACCTGATCGCCGAGGCGATGGACAAGGTCGGCAACGAGGGCGTCATCACCGTCGAGGAGTCCAACACCTTCGGCCTGCAGCTCGAGCTCACCGAGGGCATGCGGTTCGACAAGGGCTACATCTCGGGCTACTTCGTCACCGACGCCGAGCGTCAGGAAGCCGTCCTCGAGGACCCGTTCATCCTGCTGGTCAGCTCCAAGGTGTCCACCGTCAAGGACCTGCTGCCGCTGCTGGAGAAGGTCATCCAGGCCGGCAAGCCGCTGCTGATCATCGCCGAGGACGTCGAGGGCGAGGCCCTGAGCACCCTGGTGGTCAACAAGATCCGCGGCACCTTCAAGTCGGTGGCCGTCAAGGCCCCCGGCTTCGGCGACCGCCGCAAGGCGATGCTGCAGGACATGGCGATCCTCACCGGTGGTCAGGTGATCAGCGAAGAGGTCGGCCTGTCGCTGGAGAGCGCCGACGTCGCCCTGCTCGGTAAGGCCCGCAAGGTCGTCGTCACCAAGGACGAGACCACCATCGTCGAGGGTGCCGGTGACACCGACGCCATCGCCGGGCGCGTGGCCCAGATCCGCCAGGAGATCGAGAACAGCGACTCCGACTACGACCGCGAGAAGCTGCAGGAGCGCCTGGCCAAGCTGGCCGGCGGTGTTGCGGTGATCAAGGCCGGCGCCGCCACCGAGGTGGAGCTCAAGGAGCGCAAGCACCGCATCGAGGACGCGGTCCGCAACGCCAAGGCCGCCGTCGAGGAGGGCATCGTCGCCGGTGGTGGCGTGGCCCTGCTGCAGTCGGCGCCGTCCCTGGAGGAGCTCAAGCTCACCGGTGACGAGGCCACCGGCGCCAACATCGTGCGCGTCGCGCTCGAGGCCCCGCTCAAGCAGATCGCCTTCAACTCCGGGCTGGAGCCCGGCGTTGTCGCCGAGAAGGTCCGCAACGCGAAGGCCGGCACCGGCCTGAACGCGGCCACCGGCGAGTACGAGGACCTGCTCAAGGCCGGCGTTGCCGACCCGGTCAAGGTCACCCGCTCGGCGCTGCAGAACGCGGCGTCCATTGCCGGGCTGTTCCTGACGACCGAGGCCGTCGTCGCCGACAAGCCGGAGAAGGCGGCCGCTCCCGCGGGCGACCCGACCGGCGGCATGGGCGGTATGGACTTCTAAGTCCGACAGCTACGGGAAAACCCGGCTCCCCTTGGGAGCCGGGTTTTTTCGTGCGCCGAGCTTCTCGGGATATGGACGATTTCCCAGCCCTTCTCGTGCATCGGGCTCACGCTCGACGGCCCCTTGTAGGGTTCGACGCGTGGCCCTTCCGACTCCCTCACCCACCAGCACCGCCGTGGTGACCGGCGCATCGTCGGGCATCGGCGCCGACATCGCGCGGGAACTGGCCGACCGCGGTCACGGCGTGACGCTCGTCGCCCGCCGGGAGGACCGGCTGCGCGAGCTGGCCGACGAACTCTCGAAAAGCGTGCGCGTCGAGGTGATCGCCTGCGACGTCGCCGACGCGGCCGCCCGCGCCGGCCTGCTCGACGAGGTCGGCCGCCGCGGCCTGGCCGCCGACATCCTGGTCAACAACGCCGGCGTCGGCACCATCGGATCGGTGACCGCGGCGCGCGCCGACGACGAGATCGCCCAGGTGCGGGTCAACTGCGAGGCGGTCATCGACCTGACCACGCGCGCGGTCCAGCAGATGGTGCCGCGCGGGCGCGGGGCGATCCTCAACGTCGGGTCCACCGCCGGCTACCACCCCTTCCCGGGGCAGGCCGGTTACGCGGCCACCAAGGCGTTCGTGAAGACCTACACCGAGGGGGTGCGCGGCGAGCTCGCCGGCACCGGTGTCACCGTCGCGCTGCTGTGCCCGGGCCCGGTGCGCACCGAGTTCCTGAAGAACGCGGGCATGGACGAGCGCAAATTCGCCGACGCGTTCCCGAAGTTCATGTGGATGCCGTCGCGCGACGTCGCGCGCATCGGGGTCGACGCGCTCGCCCACGACCGCGGCACGGTGATCGCCGGTCTGCCCAGCCACCTGTCCACCCGGCTGTTCCAGTTCATGCCGCGACGGCTGCTGCTGCCGCTACTGAAGAACCAGCATCCCGGCCTCAAACGCGACCTCTCAGCCGGCTGAAGGCCAGGGCCGCATCCAGCCCTCGACCGGGAGCGCGAGCGCGTTGCACAGCGTGCAGATGGTCCGATACCAGCCGACGGCCGTGAGCAATTCGATGCGCTGCTCGTCGGAAAGGAAGCGCCCTAGCGCCGTCCACGTCGTCTCCGACCAGGAACCGGTGCGCTCCAGCTCGTCGACCGCCTCGATCAGGGTCCGCTCGTCGGGCGCCCACCGCGGGTCGTCGGG
>NZ_LZJJ01000359.1:0-1985 GCF_001667625.1 Mycobacterium sp. E1715 | reverse complement strand
TCCAGTCCGCGGCAGCGCGGCGTCCACGCGGGACACGAAGTCGCGCAGCGGTTCCGGCCGGGGCAGGGCGCCGATCCGCCCCAGCCCGGCGTCGCCCGGCGCGGGCACCAACGCGAACACGTCGAACGCCGGCTCCTCGTAGGGATGGGCGGCGCGCATCGCCGCCAGCACGGCTCCCCGGATCCGCGCGGGCGCGACCACCTCGAACCGATCCTCGGCCACCCGCTCGACGGTGCCGACGCTGCCCACCGCGGGCGACGCCCCTTCGTGCGGCAGGAACTGGCCGATGCCGCTGACACTCCAGCTGCAGTGCGAGTAGTCGCCGATGTGCCCGGCGCCGGCCTCGAACACGGCCGCCTGCACCGCTTCTGAGTTCTCGCGCGGCACGTAGACCACCCACTTGTCGAGGTCGGTCGCGGCCGCGCGGATCCGGGGAGCCGTGCTGGCGGCGATGCGCGCCGCCCATCCCTACGAGGAGCCGGCGTTCGACGTGTTCGCGTTGGTGCCCGCGCCGGGCGACGCCGGGCTGGGGCGGATCGGCGCCCTGCCCCGGCCGGAACCGCTGCGCGACTTCGTGTCCCGCGTGGACGCCGCGCTGCCGCGGACGGCCTGGGGGGTCCGCGCGGCGGGCGATCCCGACCTGCCGGTGTCCCGGGTCGCCGTCTGCGGCGGCGCGGGGGACTCGCTGCTGGCGGCCGCGGCGGCCGCAGGGGTGCAGGCCTACGTCACGGCCGACCTGCGACACCATCCGGCCGACGAGCATCGCCGGGGTTCTGCTGTGGCGCTGGTGGACGTGGCGCACTGGGCCAGTGAATTTCCGTGGTGCCACCAGGCCGCCGACGTGCTGCGGTCCCGTTTCGGTGCGGCGCTGGCGGTGCGGGTGTGCACCATCCGCACCGACCCCTGGACCATGGGGCAGTGCGGCGACGAGACCGGGGGTGAGGCGTGATGAAGGCCGAAGTCGCTCAGCAGCGTTCGCTGCTCGAGCTGTCGAAACTGGATGCGGAGCTGTCCCGTATCACGCACCGGGCCGGCCATCTGGCCGAGCAACAGGCCTGCGAGCGGTTGCAGGACGAACTCAACGACGCCGCCGACCGGGTGAGCGCCATTCGGATCGCCTTGGAGGACATCGATGTTCAGGTGTCACGGTTCGAGTCCGAAATCGAAGCGGTCCGCCAGCGCGAAGACCGCGACCGGTCGCTGCTGCAGTCCGGCGCCGCCGACGCCAAGCAACTGTCGGACCTGCAGCACGAGCTCGAGACGCTGACGCGTCGCCAGGGCAGCCTGGAAGATTCGCTGCTGGAGGTGATGGAGCGCCGCGAGGAGCTGCAGTCCCAATTGGACGACGCGCAGCGCAAGGTCGAGGCGCTGGAGACCGAACTTGCCGGCGCCCGGCAGGCTCTCGACGCCGCGCTCACCGAAATCAGTGCGGCTCGGGAGGCGCATTCGTCGCGCCGCGAGACCCTGACCGCCGAACTGGACCCCGCCCTGGCCGCGCTCTACGAACGCCAGCGCGCCGGGGGAGGCCCGGGCGCCGGGCCGTTGCTGGGACGCCGATGCGGCGCCTGCCGACTCGAGATCGACCGGGGCGAAATGTCCCGCATCTCGGCCGCGGCCGACGACGACGTGGTGCGATGCCCCGAGTGCGGCGCGATCCTGTTGCGGGTCAAGGGCTTCGACCAATGAAGGTGGTGATCGAGGCCGACGGCGGCTCGCGCGGCAATCCGGGACCGGCCGGCTACGGCGCCGTCGTGTGGACCGAGGACCGCTCGACGGCGCTGGCGGAGAACAAGCAGGCCATCGGCCGGGCCACCAACAACGTCGCCGAATACCGTGGACTGCTGGCCGGTTTGGAGGACGCCCTGCAACTCGGCGCCACCGAGGCCGCGGTCTTCCTGGATTCCAAGCTGTTGGTGGAGCAGATGTCGGGGCGGTGGAAGGTCAAGCATCCCGACCTGGTCGAACTGCACGGCCAGGCCCGAACG
>NZ_LZJJ01000358.1:0-8637 GCF_001667625.1 Mycobacterium sp. E1715 | reverse complement strand
TGAACCCGCACGACGACGGCATCGGCATCGACGAGTACGTCGACTGGCTGATCGAGGCCGGCTACCCGATCGAGCGCGTCGACGACTTCGGGGAGTGGCTGCGACGGTTCGAGGCCGCGCTGCGCGAGTTGCCGGAGCGGCAACGCCACCACTCGGTGCTGCCGCTGCTGCAATTGCCGGGCGCGCAGCAGGTCGAGCCCGCGGAGCCGGCCCGCGGTCCACTCGCCCCCGCCGATCGGTTCCGCGCCGCGGTGCGGGAGGCCAAGATCGGCCAGGACGGCGACGAACCGGACATCCCGCACGTGTCCGCGCCGGTGATCGTCAAGTACGTCACCGACCTGCAACTGCTCGGCCTGCTGTAAACGTCAGAGCGGCAAGGGTTTTCGCGCGAACGAGCGCAATGCCCGGCATTCGGGCCACGTCGGGGCGAAGCCTGACTACCATGACCGATGATCGTGACGGTGTCCCGCCAGCACACGAAAGTGTTCACCATGACAACAGCTCGCGTGCCCAAACTGCCGCTCGACGAAGCCACGGCCGCCGCCGACGAAGCGGCCGTGCCCAACTACATGGCCGAACTGAGCATCTTCCAGGTGCTGCTGAATCACCCGCAGCTGGCGCGCGCGATCAACGACCTGCTCGCCACCATGCTCTGGCACGGCGCGCTCGACCCGCGGCTGCGCGAGTTGGTGATCATGCGGATCGGCTGGCTCACCGCCTGCGACTACGAGTGGACGCAGCACTGGCGGGTCGCGTCCCGGCTCGGCGTGGCCCCCGACGACCTCGTCGGCGTGCGCGACTGGCAGGCGCACGACGGGTTCGGGCCCGCCGAACGGGCCGTGCTGGCCGCCACCGACGACGTGGTGCGCGACGGGGCGGTGAGCGCCGGGAGCTGGGCGGCCTGCGAGCGTGAATTGCAAGGCGACACAACGGTTCTCATCGAGCTCGTCACCGCGATCGGCGCGTGGCGGATGGTCTCGTCGATCCTGCAGAGCCTGCAGGTCCCGCTCGAAGAGGGGGTGTCCAGCTGGCCGCCGGACGGCCGGTCGCCCGCGGAAGCCGTCGTCGATTGACATATCGATCGGTGGCTCTTTAGCGTCGGGCAATGCGTACCAGAGTCGCCGAAATGCTCGGCGTCGAGTTTCCGATCTGCGCGTTCAGCCACTGCCGCGACGTGGTGGCCGCGGTGACCAATGCGGGCGGGTTCGGCGTCCTCGGCGCGGTGGCGCACAGCCCCCAGCGGCTGGAGAGCGAACTGACCTGGATCTCCGAGCAGACCGGCGGCAAGCCCTTCGGGGTGGACCTGCTGCTGCCGCCCAAGTACGTCGGCGCGGACGAGGGCGGCATCGACGCCGCACAGGTGCGGGCGCGGCTGCCCGAGGAGCACCGCGCGTTCGTCGACGACATCCTGGCCCGCTACGGGATCACCGCGCCGCCCCAGGAGTCGCGCGGCTCCGCGGGCGGCCTCAACATCTCGCCGAAGGGCTACGAGCCGCTGCTGGAGGTGGCGTTCGCCCACCGCATCCGGCTGATCGCCAGCGCGCTCGGCCCACCCCCGGCGGACCTGGTCGAACGCGCCCACGACCGCGACGTGCTGGTGGCCGCGCTGGCCGGCACCACGCGGCACGCCCAACGGCACGCGGCCGCCGGTGTCGACCTGATCGTCGCGCAGGGCACCGAGGCCGGGGGGCACACCGGCGAGGTCGCCACCATGGTCCTGGTGCCCGAGGTCGTCGACGCGGTGGCGCCGGTCCCCGTTCTCGCCGCGGGCGGCATCGCCCGCGGCCGCCAGATCGCGGCGGCCCTGGCCCTCGGCGCCGAGGGCGTCTGGTGCGGGTCGGTGTGGCTGACCACCGAAGAGGCCGAGACGCCGCCGGTGGTCAGGGACAAGTTCCTGGCGGCCACCTCGTCGGACACCGTGCGATCGCGATCGATGACGGGCAAGCCGGCGCGGATGCTGCGCACGGCCTGGACCGACGAATGGGACCGCCCGGAAAAGCCCGACCCGCTCGGCATGCCGCTGCAGACCGCCCTGGTCACCGAGCCGCAGGTGCGCATCAACGCCGCGGCCGCGCACCCCGGGGCCAAGGCGCGCGAGCTGGCCACCTACTTCGTCGGCCAGGTGGTCGGCTCGCTCGACCGGGTTCGCCCCGCGCGAACGGTGGTGCTCGACATGGTCGAGGAGTTCATCGACACCATCGGGCGGCTCGAGGGCTTGATCGAGCGGTGACGCCCGCCGGCGCCGTTTCGCGAGTGCGCCCACGGCTTTCGGCGTGCGCCCGCGGCGGCGACACGCCGACGGCCTCCGCCCGGGACGCACGCGCGTCCGCGCCCGGCCTTGCCGGCCGCCACGAGCCGACCGGCAAACCGGAAATGAACAAAAGATGTCCAGCGGCCGCGTCGTACGTCCAGGTCAGGGGAGTGATACTGGCAAAAACCTGTGCGGCCGCCGCGCAGAATCGTAAAGATTGCGCAACCCCGCGCCGATGAGTTTGACCCCACCGGACCCGTCGTGCATTATCGGTCGGGTATGCACCTCGTTAGGTGAGGCGTCTACACGAATACAGGCCACTGACCCCGAACGTCGAAAGACGCCCCGGGTCAGGACAGCTCCTCCCGGCTTAAGGGTTGAGCCCAGGTGGCTTCCGGACAACCGGACACGTCGTGTGGTGCCAAAGCTCTGACGAGAGGGGTGCGGATCGCCGACGGTCGTCGGGTTTCTGCTCCTCATGCTGCGCGCAAATCGTGTGCGGACGCTCCGCGCGCGTCGTGACCGCGAGGAGGTGAGGGACACATGAGTTCCAGCGATAGTCCGGATCGAAGTCCGAACTCCGTCTCGTCCCGATCCGGTCTCCGGCACGGCGTCCTCGGCTGAGGCGTCGCAAACGCTAACTGGCTTATCGGCCAAGCGTTCTGGGATCGGAACCGCTACGGGACGGGGCACGTCCATCCAATCAGTCCCCCGTTCGAACCCGTCAGGAGACGACCATGACCGCAGCTCTGTACGACGAAGTGGTAACCGTAGCGCCCGCCCGCAAGTTGACGGTGGTGCGCGACGTCGAGACGACTCGGGCCCCCGCGCCCAAGAAGGCCACCCGCCGGGGCAACCCGCAGCCCGTTCTCGCGGGCGACCCGTTGGTGGAGGGCGCCACCCGGCTGTTGAGCATCCCGCTGCGCCACCTGTACGCGGCGCTGCTGCGGGCCGGTGTGCTCGAAATCCAGGCCTGACTCCCATGGGCAGCGACCAACCAGGGCTCCAAGGGGCTACCCGGCCGCAGGTGTTTCCTGAGGCCAGGTAGCCCCTTGGGGTCCTTCGCCTGAGTAGAATCGGGCCATCGGCGTCGATCCGGCATCACCGGGGAGCCTTCGGAAGAACAGCCGGCTGCTTTCCCTGGCCGGCTCAGTAGAACCGAACGGGCGGGCCCGTCACAGCCTTCCAACGAGCGGCCACGCGACGGCGTGGCAAGCGGGGTGGTACCGCGGCGCTCGCGCAGACAGCGCGTCGTCGTCCCCATTAGGCCCTACCAGTGCCGGGCGGCACTGAGGCACAGGAGACGACGCACCACGTGACCGAGAACGCTGACGTCAAGGCCTACCCGAAGCCGGAAGGCGCGCCCGACTTCCCGGCTCTGGAACTGGAAGTCCTCGACTACTGGGCGCAGGACGACACCTTCCGCGCCAGCATCGCCCGTCGCGACGGCGCCGAAGAATACGTCTTCTACGACGGCCCGCCGTTCGCCAACGGGCTGCCGCACTACGGGCACCTGCTCACCGGCTACGTGAAGGACATCGTGCCGCGGTACCGCACCATGCGCGGCTACAAGGTGGAGCGCCGGTTCGGCTGGGACACGCACGGATTGCCCGCCGAACTCGAGGTCGAGCGCCAACTCGGGATCAACGACAAGTCGCAGATCGACGACATGGGGATCGCCGCGTTCAACGACGCGTGCCGCGCGTCGGTGTTGCGTTACACCGACGAGTGGCGGGCGTACGTGACCCGTCAGGCCCGCTGGGTCGATTTCGACAACGACTACAAGACGCTCGATCTGCCCTACATGGAATCGGTGATCTGGGCGTTCAAGCAGCTGTGGGACAGGGGGCTTGCCTACGAGGGTTACCGCGTCCTGCCGTACTGCTGGCGCGACGAAACCCCGTTGTCCAACCACGAATTGCGCATGGACGACGACGTTTACCAGAGCAGGCAGGACCCGGCGCTGACGGTCGGGTTCAAGGTGGTCGGCGGCGCGCTGGACGGCGCGCACCTGCTGGTGTGGACGACGACGCCGTGGACCCTGCCGTCGAACCTGGCGGTCGCCGTCAACCCCGACGTCACCTACGTCGAGGTCCGCTCCGGCGACCATCGGTTCGTGCTGGCGCAGCCGCGGCTGGCCGCCTACGCGCGCGAGCTCGGGGAAGAACCCGAGATCCTGGGCACCTACTCCGGCGCCGACCTGCTGGGCACGCGCTACCTTCCGCCGTTCCCGTACTTCATGGACAATCCCAAGGCTTTTCAGGTGCTGCCCGGGGAGTTCGTCACCACCGAGGACGGCACCGGCATCGTGCACATGGCCCCGGCCTACGGCGAGGACGACATGGCCACCACCGACAAGGTGGGCATCGTGCCGGTGACACCGGTCGATGCCAAGGGCCGCTTCGACGCCACGGTGCCGGATTACCAGGGGCAGCGCGTCTTTGACGCCAACCCGCACATCATCCGCGACCTGAAGAATGGCAGCGGACCGACGGCCGCCAACGGCGCCGTGCTGCTGCGCCACGAAACCTACGAGCACCCCTACCCGCACTGCTGGCGCTGCCGCAACCCGCTGATCTACCGGGCGGTGTCGTCGTGGTTCGTCGCGGTCACCGCATTCCGCGACCGCATGGTGGAGCTCAATCAGCAGATCACCTGGTACCCCGAACACGTCAAGGACGGTCAGTTCGGCAAGTGGCTGCAGGGTGCCCGCGACTGGTCGATCTCGCGAAACCGCTACTGGGGCAGCCCGATTCCGGTGTGGAAGTCCGACGACCCCGCCTACCCGCGCATCGACGTCTACGGCAGCCTCGACGAGCTGGAGCGCGACTTCGGGGTGCGGCCGGACAACCTGCACCGTCCCTACATCGACGAGCTGACCCGTCCCAATCCCGACGACCCGACCGGTCGCAGCACCATGCGGCGCATCCCCGACGTGCTCGATGTGTGGTTCGACTCGGGTTCCATGCCGTACGCCCAGGTGCACTACCCGTTCGAGAATCGCGACTGGTTCGACGGCCACTATCCCGGCGACTTCATCGTCGAGTACATCGGGCAGACCCGCGGCTGGTTCTACACGCTGCACGTGCTGGCCACCGCGCTGTTCGACCGGCCGTCCTTCAAAACCTGTGTCGCGCACGGCATCGTGCTGGGTTCCGACGGCCAGAAGATGAGCAAATCGCTGCGCAACTACCCGGACGTGTCCGAGGTGTTCGACCGCGACGGCTCCGATGCCATGCGGTGGTTCTTGATGGCGTCGCCGATCCTGCGCGGCGGCAACCTGATCGTCACCGAGCAGGGCATCCGCGAGGGCGTGCGCCAGGTCCTGCTGCCGCTGTGGAACGCCTACAGCTTCCTGGCCCTCTACGCGCCCAAAGTCGGGACCTGGCGCACCGATTCGCGGCAGGCGCTGGACCGCTACATCCTGGCCAAGCTCGCCGAGCTACGCGACGACCTCACCCGCGAAATGGACGGCTGCGACATCTCCCGGGCCTGCGAGCACCTGCGTCAGTTCACCGAGGCGTTGACGAATTGGTATGTGCGACGGTCGCGTTCGCGGTTCTGGGAGGAGGACCCCGACGCCATCGACACCCTGCACACCGTGCTCGAGGTGACGGCCAGGCTGGCCGCGCCGCTGCTCCCGTCGGTCACCGAGATCATCTGGCGCGGCCTCACCGGCGGGCGCTCGGTGCATCTCACCGACTGGCCGGACGCCGAAGCGCTGCCCGCCGACCCCGGCCTGGTCGCCGCGATGGACCAGGTGCGCGAGGTGTGCTCGGCCGCGTCGTCGCTGCGCAAGGCCAAGAAGCTGCGTGTGCGCCTGCCGTTGCCGAGGTTGATTGTGGCAGTGGAGAATCCGCGCAGACTGGAGCCGTTCGCCGATCTGATCGCCGACGAGCTCAACGTCAAGAGCGTCGAGCTGACCGACGCGATCGACACCTACGGCTCCTTCGAGCTCACGGTCAACGCCCGGGTGGCCGGGCCGCGGCTGGGCAAGGACGTGCAGGCCGCCATCAAGGCGGTCAAGGCGGGGGAGGGTGTCGTCAACCCCGACGGCACGCTGACCGCGGGACCCGCGGTGCTGTTGCCCGAGGAATACAGCTCGCGGCTGGTCGCCGCCGACCCGGAGTTCACTGCCGCGCTGCCCGACGGGGCTGGACTGGTGGTGCTGGACGGCACCGTGACACCGGAGCTGGAGGCCGAGGGCTGGGCCAAGGACCGCATCCGCGAACTGCAGGAGCTGCGCAAGTCGACCGGCCTGGACGTGTCCGACCGGATCTCGGTGGTGATGTCGGTGCCCGCGGAGCGGGCCGACTGGGCGCGCACCCACCGCGACCTGATCGCCGGCGAGATCCTTGCCACCCGTTTCGAATTCGGTGAGCCGGCCGACGGCGTCGACATCGGCGACGGCGTCCGGGTGGGCATCGCCAAGGCGTAGCCGCCGTCAGGGGCACATGAAGGCGGTCGGTGGGCATGGCCTTCGCGCCGATCTCGTCGTGGCGGTAGGAAACGAGCAACAGCACGGGCATAGCCGGGGTTGACCGCGCGCCCCGCGCAACGACGTGCCGCGGTCTGGCGGCGCCCGCGGGTCCGCGCCCGCCGACCCTCGCGACTCAGATCGCCGCGATGATCTCGGCCCGCTTGCGGGTGTAGTCCGCGTCGGTGATCGCCCCGGTCGCGCGCAGCTCCTCGAGCTCCCGCAGGCGCTCGGCGGCCGGACGTTGCGGCGCGGCGCTCGCGACGATGTCTTCGAGCCGCCGGCCGCCGATGACGATGTTCGGCCCGGCACCTTGGGGCGCCGCCGCCGCGCCCAGTGCGTCGATGATGCGTTGGCCCGACTCGTCCTTGGCGATGACGAAGGCGTGCGGCAGGCCCGGGATGCGCTGACCGGAAGCCGCACGCTGCGCGGCGATCTGCTGCGCCACCCGGCCGCTGTCGCCGTCGATCGGCAGCCACAGGGTGATGATCTGCCGGTCGTCGGCCAGCCCGCGCGCCCTGGCCGCCACGTCGTTGCCGGCCTGGGCCCGAAAGCCCGAGCGGTCCCACGCCTTGAGCACGTTGCCGGGCACCAGGACGCCACGGTGCTGCTTGTCTTCGAGCGCGTAGACGCCAGACGCGGTGACGGCCAGGATGAAACTCTTCGGTAGGCCGGTGCCGTTGGGCACGCTTCGCCAATTCACCTCGCCCCCGCCCGACGGATACATCTGCATGGCTTTGGTCGACGTCTGCTCGCATCGCGTGGCCGCCTCGACCGGCTGACGCAGGATCTCCGATGCCACGGCGGCGGCCTGCTGGTTGAGCGCCGGGTCGTGCTGCGCGCGGGCCCTGAACTTCATGGTCTTTCCTTTCGCGTGTGCCCTCGGGCGATGGTCTGCATCCGTATGCAAGCGAACCGTCCCGGCCGCGCTCCCGATCCCAACAATTCGGCCTCGGCGGCGCCGGCCCCTCGTCTCACCGGGTCTCGTCGTTCCGTAACCGTCGGGCCGAGATGCATTGCGCGACAGCGTCGTACCCTTCGTCCAGCGCTACCATTCCCCGATTGGTGGGATGCCAGTTGTCGGGCTTTCCCTCGCCCCCGACGCTCAGGTACACCAGTTCGCTGTGCTCTAACACCTGCAGGGCCTCGCGCACGGGCGCGACCAGCCTCTTGAAGCTCATGGCTCGCTGACCGCGGGAGGTGAACTCCGCCCGGCGGGCCACCCATTTGATGAAGTCGTACTGGGTCAACGGTTTGCCGCGCTTGGGCCCGTCGGGCCCGAATGCGGCCATGAGTTGCGCGGCCAGCTCCTCCGTCGGCGGCAGTGCGACCAGGCGGGCGAACTCGGCGTCTCTGGCGCGCCGTGCCTCGACCCGCGCCGCCTTCAGGGTCCCCAACAATGACACGGCAGTCCTCTCACGTCCGATTTCCCGAGCGCTCGCAACCTACTATGCGCCAGCGCACCGCTTCAGCGCATGAGGTATCGCCGCATATTCGGCCCGGGGCGAAGAACGCGTGGGGTCGCGGAGAAAAAGGTTCCGAAAATGTGTCCGCGCCGTCCGGGCCGGCCGCTCCTACCTGTGACGGCGGCCCACCAGGGCCGCGAGCAGAGTGAAGGAACACGCCATGAGCACCATCGAAGACTTCAGGTCGACGACTTTCGCCGCCACCCCGTACGAGGATCTCACCGTCGCCGAGGCGTGGGCGTCGAGCCCGCTTGGCGACCCCGAGCTCGAGGATGGCTCGCTGTCTGGACCCGTCGCGCCTGAGGACCCTGCGGCCACGCCCGTGACCGCGAAGCCACGCTCGGGGGGAACGAAGGCCCTGGTCGCCGGGGCCGTGGTCGCGGCGCGGGCTGACCGCCGCCCTGCTGCTGACCACCGCCCTGCTGACTGCCACCTTGCTTGGG
>NZ_LZJJ01000357.1:0-16134 GCF_001667625.1 Mycobacterium sp. E1715 | reverse complement strand
TCCGGTTGCAAGATCCCACCCAAGATCAGCATCCAGCACTTTTCCAGGTCGGTGAGGAACCGTTCCGGGTCGTCCAGATTGCTGGTCTTGCGCAGCCCCATATGCAGCGACACCATCAGCCGTCCGACTGCGTCGGGATCACAGCGTTCGTCGATGTCACCCTCGGTGACGGCCTGCTGGACGACCCCCGACAGGGCTTCCACCCAGCCGCTCACCAACGTGTCCTGCAGCCCCCCCGACTGTCCGACCGACTCGATCAGATTCAGGCCGGCCCTGACCAGATCGGTCTTGATGTCTTGAACGGCGATCAGATACGAGAAGTCGATCAGGGTTTCCAGGCCCGAAAGTCCGCGGGTCAACAGGTCTCCGACCGCGACGGTCGCCGCGGCGATCTGCTTGTCGATGAGCTCCACCGCCAAGGCGTGTTTGGACTTGAAGTGGAAGTACATCGCGCCCTTGGTCAGCTGGGCCTCGGCCAGGATGTCATCCAGACCGACGTCGTGGTACGGCCTGCGCGCGAACTGATGGGAGGCGGCGCGCAGAATCTGCCGCCGCGTCGCGTCGGCGCGTCCGTCGGTCGAGTGGGTAGTCATGGGAATCTGCCAGCTCAGCTCTCGTCGGCCCGCCGGGTGTGACCCTGGCGCAGCGGCGTGAACCCGGCGGGGAAGCCGGGCTCCGCGACGTTGGCGTGTATGACGCGACCGATCTCGTCGGGGGTTGCGACCCGGACCTGGTCGATCGCCGTCAGGTTGATGAGCAGGGCATACACCTCGGTTCTTGGGCGGTCTTGAACTACACCGACCGGCCACCCCCGGGCAGTACATGGGCCACGTCTGAGATTAGCAGCTGCAGGCGTCTGCCTTGACGCTTGCGTAAATACCTGTAGTCCACATCACACCCTCTTTACAAACTATTAGTATGTTTCGTACGCTATTATCACATTGTCAGTTTGTAGGGCCGGGCGGCCCAAACCCACGGTTCGCCCAGTTGAGCGGCAAGAACGCCCGATCCCGGGCCCTTTGCAGGTTGTTAGGAGACGCAGATGCCGGTCGTGACCACCAGGCCACGCGCTCTGGCAGCGTCAGCAGGTAGAAGGCTCGGAAAGGGACAAAGGACCTTCGCGATCGCAGCCCAAATACTCTTCGGCACAGCTTCCACCGTAATCAATACTTTAGGTATGTTTAACGCGGTAATCGCGCTCCTCGGGTACGGCCCGGCGGTCGTCCGTCTCCGCACCGCCACCGGGGACCGGGGTCTGACGTGATCGATTTCGGGGCGTTCCCGCCGGAGTTCAATTCCGCGCGGATGTATGCCGGCCCTGGTCCGGTGTCGCTCGTGGCGGCCTCGGTGGCCTGGGATGGCCTTGCCGCCGAATTGCATTCCGCCTCAAGCTGTTACCGCTCGGTGATAGCCGGATTGACGACCGGACGCTGGTTGGGTCCCTCGTCGTTGACCATGGCGTCCGCCTTCGCTCCCTACATGGCGTGGACCGCCGGGGCGGCCGCGCGGGCCGCGGAAACCGCAGGCCAGGCCAGGCTCGCGGTGGAGATCTACGAGGCCGCCTTCGCGATGACCGTTCCCCCGCCGGCAGTCGCCGCCAACCGCGTCCAGCTCGCGACGCTGATCGCCACCAACTTCTTCGGCCAGAACTCGGCGGCGATCGCGGCCACCGAGGCCGAATACGGCGAGATGTGGGCACAGGACGCGGCGGCGATGTACCAATACGCCGCGGGTTCGGCGGCCGCGTGCGACGTGACACCGTTCAGCCCGCCGCCGGACGTCGCCAACCCGGCGGGGGTGGCGACCCAGGGCAGCGCGGTGGCACAGGCCGAAACGTTGGCGGCCACGCACACTTCCCTGTCGAACGTGATGTCCTCGGTTCCCAACGCCCTGCACGGGCTCTCGTCGCCGATGTCCGCCAGCACCTCCACCCTGACCCAGGTCGGTACCGGCACCGCGAGCACCGCCACCAGCACGGCCAGTTCGTCGCTGATGGACAGCCTCGCGTCGAGCCTGCCCAGCTCGCTGCCCACCTACTTCATGGCGGGAGCGACACCGTTGTACGGGATGTCCTCCATCCTCGGCATGGCTCAGACCGCGCAGGGCTTGGTGAATGGGGCTGCCCAGGCGGCGGGCACCGCTGCGGCGGGGGCCGCGAGCGCGGCGAGCACGGGCGCGGGCGCGCTGGGATCGCTCGGCTCGCTTGGATCGGGTGTGGTCGGGAGCCTCGGCAGCGCGGCCTCGCTCGGTCCGCTGGCGGTCCCGGCGAGCTGGACCAGCGTGATACCGG
The DNA here is from genome assembly GCF_001667625.1 of Mycobacterium sp. E1715. Classification (NCBI taxonomy): domain Bacteria; kingdom Bacillati; phylum Actinomycetota; class Actinomycetes; order Mycobacteriales; family Mycobacteriaceae; genus Mycobacterium; species Mycobacterium sp. E1715. The sequence goes on along the minus strand of NZ_LZJJ01000357.1, from coordinate 13,844 downwards.
CGGCACACAGCGCCGCTTCCGCACTGCCGACCATCAGCCTCGCCGGCGCCAACACACCGCCCAGCATCATGGGCTCGCTACCGCGCCTGGCCGCCGCGTCGGGCAAGAACCTCGGCCCCCGGTACGGCGTCATCCCGACCGTGATGACGCGGCCGCCTTCCGGTGGATACGCGTAGGCCATGACCCCGACGAGAACGACCCGTGACCCGAGGAGCGGTGCATGAAGTACACGCCCACCCAGATCGCCGGCGTGACGATCATTGACCTCGAGCCGCAACGCGACCATCGCGGCTTCTCGTCCCGTTCCTTTTGTGCCGACGAATTCGCCGACCGCGGGCTGAGTTTCGACGTCACCCAGACCAACATCTACTTCAACTACACCCGCGGCACCGTGCGGGGCCTGCACCATCGGGTGCCGCCCTACGCTCAGACCCAGGTGGTTCGCTGCACCCGCGGCGCGATCGCCGCCGTCGCGGTCGACATCCGCCCGGGGTCGCAGACCTACGGCGACCACGTCATGGTCGAGTTGAGCGCGGACAACTACCGGGCGCTGTTCCTGCCGCCGTTCGTCGCCCACGGCTTCCAAACGCTGATCGACAACACCGAAGTCAGCTATCAGGTCAGCGGGGAGCCCGCGCCGTCCGACGCCCAGGGATTCCATTGGAACGACCCGGAATTCGGGATCGTGTGGCCGCTGCCGGTCACCGTCATCTCCGAGCAGGACGCCAGTTGGCCATCGCGAACGCCGAGCTTCGCTTCGATCGAGAGTGCAGCGTCATGTCTAACCCGTTGATGACCCAGGAATTGGTGGACGTCGTGCACGCCGAACCCGGTCCGATCAAGCGGAAACCGGCCGGCATCACGTCATTGCCCAGCCGCCGCACCGGCGCTCTGCCGGCCACCGGGGCCGCGGCGCCCTCGCCCGGTGGCAGCGCGATCCGGCGCTGGCAGCACCAATATTCGCACCACCTGCGCATCAGCGACACGCTGATCGTCTGCGCCTCGGTGCTACTGGCGCAGTACGTCCGATTCGGCGAAATCGCCAACACCTCGGGTTACTCGGACGTCGCGATGACGATGCTGTCGTTTCTCTTCGCGGCGCTATGGCTGTCGTCGCTGGCGGTATTCCAAACGCGCTCACCGCGAGTCATCGGCGCCGGCATCGACGAGTACCGCCGGATCGGCAGCGCCTCGTTCTGGACGTTCGGAATCATCGCGATGGTCACCTTGCTCGCCAAGGTGGACCTGGCCCGCGGTTACCTTGCGATCGCGCTCCCCGTCGGGACCATGGGCCTGCTGGGGAGCCGCAGCCTGTGGCGCAAGCACATCCGGCAGATGCGCGCGAACGGTCAGTGCCAGACGACGGTGCTGGCGATCGGGGACCGCAAGGCGGTCTCTCACCTGGCCCACGAACTTTCCCGCAACCCGCTGGACGGATACCTCGTGGTGGGCGTTTGCATTCCGGGCTACGGGCCACCGCGCGGCAACACCATCACCCTCGGCGGACGCGCTGTGCCGATCCTCGGTGACGTCACCCACGCGGTGGCCGCCATCAACAGCTGCGGTGCGGACACCGTGGCGGTCACGCAGACGGACCACTTCGGGATGCACGGGATCCGAGAACTGATGTGGCAGCTGGAAACGATGGACGTCGACGTCGTGGTCTCACCGGGCGTGATGGACGTCGCGGAGGCCCGCCTGACCCTGCGCCCGACCGCGGGGATGCCGCTGTTGCACGTCGAGAAGCCGCAATACGAAGGGACGCAACGCTTTCAGAAGCAGGTGTTCGACTTCCTGTTCTCGCTGGCGGCCCTGATCGCGACGGCGCCCGTCCTCGTCGCGGCGGCCGTCGCCGTCAAGCTCACCAGCAAGGGCCCGGTGTTCTACCCATCCGAACGGATCGGCATCGACGGCAAGCCCTTCAGGATGCTGAAGTTCCGGACCATGGTCGACGGCGCCGACACCCAGATCGAGCACCTGTTGGCGCTGAACGAGAGCGCCGGCGGCGTGCTGTTCAAGATGCGCGAGGACCCACGGGTCACCCCCGTCGGCAAGATCCTGCGCAGGTTCAGCATCGACGAGCTGCCCCAGTTCATCAACGTGCTCAAGGGTGACATGAGCGTCGTCGGGCCGCGCCCCCCGCTGCGCCGAGAGGTCGACAACTACGACGGTGACGTCAAGCGGCGACTGCTGGTGAAACCGGGGGTCAGCGGGCTGTGGCAAGTGAGCGGCCGATCGGACCTCTCCTGGGAGGAGTCGGTGCGGTTGGACCTGTCCTACGTGGACAACTGGTCGATGTCGGGTGACCTCATGATCATCGCCAAGACGGTTAAGGCCGTTCTCACCAGTCACGGCGCATACTAGGGAGTCATGACTGAGCCGACGACGCCCGAGGCGGTCGTCCCGTCGGTGCCGCTCTCCCGGATGGCTCACGCCTTCTCGATCCAACTGATCTGCCGCGCACTGGGAATGCTGGCCTCGGTGGTCTCCGTGGCGATGACCGCGCGGTACCTGGGTCCGGGCCGCTACGGCCAGCTCTCCATCGCCGTCGCGTTCGTGGGAATGTGGAACAGCTTCGCCGATCTCGGTGTCGCCACCGTGATCGTCCGCCGCGTCACCTCCGGCCGCGGCGACCTCGAACGTCTGGTGCGCGTCAACAGCGGACTGGCCCTGATCTACTGCGTTCCGCTCGCCGCACTGGCGGCCGGTTCCGGGCTGCTCGTCTATCACGACTACGACGTCCGGGTCATGCTCGTGGTGCTGTCCGGGGGCCTGCTGCTGCAGACCATGACCACCCGCTTCGAGCCGGTGTTTCTGGCCACCGTCCGGTTCTCCGCGGTGGCCATCTCCGACGTCACGGCCCGCACGGCCACCCTGGCCATGGTCGCGGTCCTGGTCTCCGCGCACTCGAACGTCATCTGGTTCGCGGTGGCACAGCTCATTCCGCCCGCCGTCCAGCTGGTTATCCAGGGCGCCGCGGCGATGCGGCACATCTCGGTGCGCCCGGTGTTCGCGCTGCGCGAGGCCGCCGATCTGTTGCGGGAAACCCTGCCCCTGATCGGATTCCTGGTTGTCGGAATCCTTTACACCCGCGCCGACGGTGTGATCTTGTCCTTGCTCAACACCCACTCCGAGGTGGGCGTGTACGGGCTCGCCTTGACGATCGCGTTCAACACCATCGTGGTGTCGCTGGTGTTCCTCAAGGCGACGCTGTCGACGGGCACCGAACTGTTCGCGCGGGACGTGGCGGCGTTCGCCGCCTTCCTGCGCCGCAGCGTCGAGCTCATGTATTTCGCGGCGGTCCCCGTCGCGGTGGTCGGAGCGCTGCTGGCCGGACCGTTGATCGCGTTCTTCGGCGACAAGGCGTTCGTCGCGCGGGGAACGCCGACGCTGGCATTGCTGTTCGTCGCGGCGGCGCTGCGGTTCGTCGGCGGCACTCTCGGCCAGGGTCTGGTCGCCAGCCACCACCAAAAGGTTCTGCTGTGGTTGACGGTCGCCACGCTGGTGGTCAACGTCTCGCTGAATCTGGTTCTCGACGGGCGGCTGGGCGCCGTCGGGCCCGGCATCGCGCTGGTGTGTACGGAATTCTTCAACATGCTGTTCAGCAGCTGGTGGCTGCACCGGCGGTGCGGTTACCGTACGCCGGTGATGTTCTTGCTGCGGGTGCTGATCCCGACGGCCGCCAGTGTCGCGGTGACACTGCTGCTTTCGGGTCAGCACGTCGCGCTGATCCTGCTCGCCGCCGCCGCGGCCTACCTGGCCACCAGCGCCGCGGTCGGCCCGCTCAAGTGGTCGTCGCTGGCGTCGTTGCGCAGCAAGCAGCTGGCGTGACCGGCCGCGTGAAGTCTCCACGGGTGCTGTGGCTTTCGCCATGGACACGGCCGGCGGTGCGCGTGCAGTCCGAAGCGCTGATCCGGCACGGGGCCGACGTGCTGCTCGTGACCTCTGACCGGCACCCGGAGTCAGACGCCGCCCGCGAGTACGAGGTGGTGCTCGAGCCGCGATTCCTGTCGGCCAAGACGTGGCCGCCGACGCTCAAGGCCTGGCGGCTCGTCCGCAAGTTCCGGCCGGACGTCGTGATCGCCGAACAGGTCCGTGATCCACGGTGGATTGCGCTGGCCGGAAGGACGCCACGCATCCAGGTGATCCACGACGATCGCCCCCATGACCCCGCGGAAGCGCTGCCCGCCTACGAACTCGCGGCGCTCGATCGCTGGGGCGCCCGCTCTGCGGCCACCATCGCCTACTGCGAATACGTCGCGCGCGCGGTCGCGACACGACGCGACGTGATCGGCACACCGGTGCACGTTGTACCGCTCGCCAGCGATCTCGATCTCGACCGCGTCCCTCCGTTCGTGGATGCCGAGGGGCGCCACGACTTTGTCATGTTCGGCCGGCTCAACCCCTATAAGAACGTGGACGTGGTGTTGCGGGCCTGGCAGTGCCACGTCGAAGGCGGCGGCTGGCGCGGCGACGACCTCATCCTGATCGGCGACGGAGCGCTGGACGCCGACAAGCTGCCCGCGCACACGCAGTGGCGTCGCGGCGGCTATCGCTACCGCGATGTCGTCACCACCCTGGCCGCCGCCAAGGGCTCGATCGCCCACTACCGGCGCGCCACTCAAAGCGGCGTGCAGGTCCTCTCAATGCAGTTGGGCGTCATGCCGATCGTTTCCACCGAGGGCGGGCCGCCCGAGTATCAACCCCCGGACTGCCCCCCGATCGGCGTCGACGACGTTGCCGGACTGGCGGCCGCTTTCGACGTCCTGGCCGACCCGGACACGGCGGCGCGGCACGGGGCCACCGCGGCGCGGCACTACGAGCGCCATTGCGCCGTCGACCTTGTCGCGGATCGCTTCCTGGAGGTCATCGACGAGGTGATGGGCCGTCGACGTTGACCGGGTACCGAACACACCTCGCGTATCCGGATGTATGGACGCGAGAGGGATAGAAACGTGAGCACGTATCTGGTCACCGGGGGTTGTGGATTCATCGGATCGGCGGTCGTCAACTCGTTGCTGGAGCGGGGCGCCGAGGTCTTCGTCATGGATGACCTCTCGCTCGGAAAGGACCACTGGCAGAAGGCACCCCGCAAGCCGACGCTGATCGTCCGCGACATCCTCGACGCCGACGCGTGCGACGAGGCATTCCGTGACATCAAGCCGCAGAACGTCATTCATCTTGCGGCGCAACACTTCGTCCCCTGGTGCGAGGAGCACGTCTACGAGGCGTACACCTTGAATGTGCATGGCACGTTGAACGTCCTGGAGTCGTCACGCCGGCACGGCGTCTCAGCCTTCTTCTTCGCATCTACCGGCGACGTCTACCATCCGAACTTCGTGCCCCACCGGGAAGTTGATCCGACCGGGCCGGTGTATGTCTACGGCCACACGAAATACCTGGCCGAGCAGCTGTGCATGCGCTATTTCGAGTCCACCGGATGTTTCCGCACGCTGGTGATCGGGCGGCTGTTCAACGCCGCCGGACCGCGCGAAACCAATCCGCACATGCTCGCCGAGGTCACCCGTCAGATCGCGCAGGAGGGCAAGCGCGAAGTGGAAGTCGGTAACCTCTGGCCACTGCGCGACTACGTTGACGTCGACTCGATGGGCGCCGTTATCGTCGACACCGTTTCGCGGATAGCGGGATTGGAGATCGTCAACATCGGATCCGGCAAGGCGATCGAGGTCCGCGAAGCGCTGGACATCATCGCGTCCGTCCTGCCGTTTCCCGTTGACTTCACCTCGGTGCCCGAGCGCCAGCGCCCCAACGACCGACCGTTCCTGTGCCCGGATACGCACCGGCTGCGCCGCACCATCGGCCGTGCGGCGGAGCCGTTCGGCCAAGCCACGGCGCGAAAGATCTTTGCCGAGTACCCGGGCATCGCGCTCGAAAGTGGCCGCGGTGCGCCCTGATTCCGTCCGCCCGCTGCGGGTCGCCCTGGTAGGCGACTACCCCACCGATGAAGGCGCGACCGTGCACAACGGGGTGCAGTCGGTGACGTACACGTTGGCGCATGCGCTGGCTGCCCGTCCCGACGTCGAGTGCCACGTCGTCAGTGCGATGAACGGTGTGACCACAACCTACCGGCGGGCCGGCGCCCTGCACGTTCACTACGTCAAGCGCCTGAACCTCCCCCGATTGGTCACACTGCGTGTCAACGACGTGCCGCGCCTGGCGGCGGTGATCCGTTCGATCAATCCCGATGTCGTGCATGGACAGGGCCAGGATCGCCACGCGCTCGGCGCGTTGGCGAGCGGGGCGCCGACGGTCATCACTCCGCACGGCGTGCTCTTCATCGAGAGCCGGTTACTGCAAAGAAACCGGTGGGACGCGTTGGGCGCCTTGAAGAAACGGGCTGTCGCGAACATGGAGCGGGAGGTGTTTCGCCGCGCCCGGGACATGATCATCATCTCGCCGTACCTGGCGCAGGTTTACGGGCCGATGCTGACGGCGCGCTGCCGGTTCATCGAGAACCCGATCCAAGACGACTTCTTCCGCATACGGCGCGCACCGGAGCCCGGCCGAATGTTGTTTGTCGGAACCCTGGTGCCGCGCAAGAGTGTGGACCATCTCGTGCGCGCGGTCGGCGAGGTCGCCAACGACCGTCGCGCCATTGCCGACCGGCCGTGGCGGGCGGGCCTGCAACTCAGGGTCGCCGGCCCCATTGCGGACCCGAGCAGCGAACACGAAGTCCGGCGGGCGATCGACGAATGCGGCCTGGGAAAACGGGTAAGGCTGCTCGGCCCCATCGGCCACGAAGAACTGCTCGATGAATACGCGCGGGCCCAGGTTCTCTTGCTGGGCTCGCGCGAAGAGACCACTCCGCAAGTCGTCGCTCAGGCCATGGCGTGTGGACTGCCGGTGATCGCCTCTCGCGTTGGCGGCATTCCGGACATGGTCGAGGACGGCAACACCGCGCTGCTGTTTCCGCATGGCGATGTCGCGGCCTGCGCCGGGCACATCCGCCGGATACTTGACGACGACGCCTTCAGAGCCGGCATCGAACAGCGGGTACGCGTCGAGGCTCAGCAGCGTTTCGACCCGGAATCGGTTGCCGAGCAGACCGTTAGCGCCTATCGGGAGGTCATCGCCCGAGATCGGCAGACCTGAAGTACTCGATCGTGAGTTTGACGCCTTGGCCGAATGGGACCACCGGACGCCAGTCGAGCCTCGACTCGGCGAGGGCGATGTCCGGCTTGCGCTTCTTCGGGTCGTCCTCGGGCAGGGCCCGGAAAACGATCGGAGAGGGCGATCCGGTCATCTCCTTGATGATGCGGGCGACCTCGAGGACGGTCAGCTCGTCCTGGCTACCGAGGTTGACGGGTCCGGTGAAGGACGCCTCGCTGGTCGCCATCTTCACCAGCCCGTCGATCAAATCGTCGACGTAGCAGAAGCTTCGGGTTTGGCTGCCATCGCCGAAGATGGTGATCGGTTCGCCGCGGAGCGCCTGCACGATGAATTGTGAGACGATCCGCCCATCCTCGGGATCCATCCTGGGGCCGTAGGTATTGAAGATCCGGACGACCTTGATCCGAGCGCCGAAGCGGCGCGCGTACTCGAGCATGAGTGTTTCGGCAACCCGCTTGCCCTCGTCGTAGCACGCGCGGGGGCCGAAGCAGTTGACGTTCCCCCAATAGCTTTCGGTCTGCGGATGCAAGGTGGGATCGCCATAGATCTCGCTGGTAGAGGCCTGCAGCATCGTCGCCTCTTTGGCGAGCGCCAGCTCGAGCACGTTCCTCGTGCCGAGGTAGTTGGTGTCGAGGGTGAACACGGGGTCGCGCTGGAATGCGAAGGGCGAGCCCGGGCATGCCATGTTGAAGACGAGGTCCAGCGGTCCCGCCACAGCAGCGGCGTCCAGCGGCCGCGTGACGTCGTGTTCGAAGAAGCTGAACCCCGGGTCACCCGAGAGGTGGGCGAGGTTTTCACGCCTGCCGGTATAAAAGTTGTCCAGGCCGAGAACCTCGACGCCGTCGCGGCGAAGGCGATCGCAGAGGTGGGATCCGAGGAATCCGGCGGCGCCGGTGACGAGGGCTCTCATCCACCCAGCCTAGTGGCGGCCCATGCCGTAGTAGTCGAAACCCTCGGCCCGCAACCGCCTGGGGTCATAGATGTTTCGACCGTCGAAGACGACATGACCCCGCATGGCCGACCTGACGCGCTGCCACGACGGCCGGTGGAACTGCTTCCACTCGGTGACCAGGACGAGCGCGTCGGCGCCCTCGACCGCCTCGTACATGTTCCCGGCGTATTCGATCGAATCGCCCAGCGCCTCTTTGGCTCGCACGCTCGCCTCCGGGTCGAAAGCCCGCACCGTCGCGCCGAGCTCGAGCAGTCGCCGCACGATCACCAGCGAGGCGGCCTCGCGCATGTCGTCGGTCTGCGGCTTGAAGCTCAGGCCCCACAGGCCGACCCGCAGGCCCGTCAGGTCACCCGCGGGCCGTCCGTCACCGAAGTGCGCGACGATTTTGGCGACCAGCGTTGCCTTCTGCTCCGTGTTGACCTGGTCGACGGCGCGCAGCAGCCGCATGTCCGTGCCCAGTCCCGCGGCGGTGTGGATCAGGGCCTGAACGTCTTTCGGCAGACAGGACCCGCCGTAGCCGACTCCCGGGAACAGGAATTCGTAGCCGATGCGCCGGTCCGCCCCGATGGCCTCCCGCACCGCGCTGATATCGGCCCCGGCCTTCTCGCAGAGGTTGGAGATCTCGTTGATGAACGAAATCTTGGTTGCCAGAAAGCAATTGGCCGCATACTTGGCCATCTCGGCGCTCTTGATGTCCATGACGATCAACGGATGGAAGGTGCGCAGGTACGGCTCGTAGAGCTCCCGCATGATCTCCACCGCGCGTTTGGAGTCGCTGCCGAGGATCACGCGGTCGGGCTTCATGAAGTCGGTGACCGCCGTGCCCTCCTTGAGGAACTCGGGATTGGACACCACGTCGAATTCCTGCGAGGCCGTGGCGGCGATGATCTCGCGGACCCGCTCGGCGGTGCCCACCGGGACGGTCGACTTGTCGACGACGACCTTGTAGCGATCCAGGTATGTCCCGATGTCGGCGGCCGCCGCGTGCACGTAGGACAGGTCGGCCTCGCCGCTTTCGCTCATCGGCGTCGCGACGGCGATGAAGACCACGTCGCCGTGTTCGATCGCCCTGCGCCGGTCGGTGGTGAAATCGATCGAGCCGTTCTCCCGGTTCCGGGCGATCAGCTCGGCGAGGCCGGGTTCGTAAATCGGAACCCCCCCGGCCAGAAGCTCGTCCACCTTCGCCTGGTCGATGTCGACACACACCACGTCGTTGCCGCTGTCGGCCAGGCAAGCGCCCGTGACGAGCCCGACGTACCCGCATCCGATGATCGAAATCTTCAAGACGACACCTTCGCTTCCCGATGATCGCCCAATCGTCCCGCACGCGAGCGGCCCACGCGCACTTTTTCAGCTAGCTTCTTTGACCGCTCGACATCAACCGGAATCGGCAGCCGGCCCCGGCACGCCACCGGCGCGGGACAGCGGGAATCTTTGTCCAAATGGGATTTTGGCGACAGCCCAGGTCGGATAGGGTGTGGTGCGTGCCTAACGCGGATGCCGAGCGCGACCCGACGCCATCGGCGCCAACCCGGCGGCTCCTCCATCGCGTCGGCGGCACGGCAAAAACGAAAGTCCGCCTGTCGCTGATGAAGGCCGGCCGTCGAGTGACGGCCAGCCGGCTGGCGAATCTGCGTTCAGTGCTCAGTTACCTCGAGCTCGGCCATTGGCTGGCGCACGATTTTTCGAATGCAACGGTAGATGTCGTCGCCGACCAATTTGCGTTGTTCGACCGGGCGCTGGCCAAGGTCCGCGGGCAACGGCCCCTGTACCTCGAATTCGGTGTGTTCGAGGGCGGCTCGATGCGGTGGTGGTCGCAGCACCTCCCGCATCCCGAAGCGAGGCTGATCGGTTTCGACAGCTTCGAAGGCCTGCCGCAGGACTGGCGGCCCGGCCTGGGAGCCGGCCACTTCGACGTCGGCGGCGAGCCGCCGAAGATCGACGATGCCCGCGTCTCGTTCGTCGTCGGCTGGTTCGACGACAGCCTCCCGAAGTTCGACGTCCCCGAGCACGACCAGTTGATCATCAACGTCGACTGCGACGTGTACTCCAGCGCTGCCACGGTGCTGAGTTGGGCGGAGCCGCTTCTCCAGCCCGGTACGTTGATCTACTTCGATGAGTTCCCCGACCGCGATCATGAGATGCGGGCATTCAGGGAACTCATGGCCCGTTCGCCACGGGAGTTCCGCCCGCTGGCCACGGCGCGTGGCCATCACTGGCTGTTTGAGGTCGTCAAGTGACTCCACCCGCGGCAGCTTCCGCTTTGGCTGTCCGCAAATAACTTGGGCGATACCCGGATTCAGCCCATGACCGACCACCCGCCGGCGATTCCGGGCCGCTCCGCTCGAGCGCCGATGAGCCGCTCCGCAAGCCGCACACCGAGCGCTATCCCGAGCAGCGTCGGGTTGGCCTGGCTCGACGTCGGCAGGACCGAGGTGCTCGCGACGTACAGCCCGCGCACCCCGTGCACCTGAAGGTCGGGGTTCACGACGCCGCCGTCGGCGGTCGCAGACATCCGGGTCGTGCCGGCCTGATGAAAGCCGGCGTAGCCCCGCATGAAATCGTGCACCGAGGCCTCGACGTCGTCGGCGAGCCACTCCACGTGTCCGACGCCGTGGCGGCGCAGCTGCTTGTCGATGAGGTCGATTGCCCTGCGCACACTTTCGTAGTCGGCGTCGGAGAAATGCATGTGGGTGCGTATCCGGCGCATGCCGAGGGCATCGCGTTCGTCGGTCAGCTCGATGCGGCTGTCCCAGTGCGGGAGATGCTCGCCGTGGTAGTGCAGCAGGTATCGATTGCCGGACCCCTTGACGAAGAAGCCCGGCGCCTTGCGGCCCCGGCGCAGGAACCGCGCGTAGGAGAACCGGACCGCGAATCGGATGGAACCGAACAGGTCTCGAACGATGTTGCGCAGGTGCGCGGCGACGCGCGGCGGGCCCGCGGTCTTGGTGTGGGCCTCGCGGATGGCCGCCGCGAGCAGGAAACGCCCCAGCGGGGAGATCAACGTCAGGTAGACACCCGACAGGATTCCGCTGCCGTGCGCGGGATCGCTGATCGGCGGATTCACCATCCAGACAGCGGCATTCGGCATCCCGAGTTCGCGTTGCAGCTGTGGAGTGAACGTGAAACGGCGTCGGACGTAGACGCCCTCGCGATCCCGCTCGTGTTCGTAGATGACGTCGTCGCTGGTGAAGTGCACGCGCGCGACCCGGGCCTCGACGTGGGACATGTACCAGCGCCCGAGGTGGCCGCCCGCGTTGCCCAGCCCGGCCGGATGATGACGATCCGACGCGAGCAGCAGGCGGGTGGCCTCCAGGCCGCCGGTGGCAAGGACGTAGTCCGCCGCAATGACTCTGCCCTCCCGTCCATCGAGCGTCTTGACGACGAGATGGTCGACGGCATCACCGGCTTCGGTGGTCACCACCTCGGTGCACGTGAGGCCGGTCCACACCGTCAGTCCGGGGGTGTCGCGCAACTCGGCGCGGTACTCGCGCCCGAAACGCGTTGGCAACGACCAGCGTTCGAGGTCGGTGGTGCACACCTGTTCATCGGGCAGCCCCACGACCAGGTCCCGCTGGGCCAGCTCCGGGATGCCCCGCGCATTGAATACCGCCTGCCCGCATCCCGCCCAGTCGCAGGCCCGCTGCAGGTAAGGCTCGACATCGTCGAACCCGATCGGCCAGGGCGACTGCGCGGTGATGGGCCGATTCTCGAAGTCGATGGCGTCGAACTTGACACATCGCCCGCCCCACAGCGCCGAGGTGCCGCCCAGCTGCCGGCGAACGGAGACCTCACTGCGTGAATGAAAGTAGTCGTCCTGGCGGGAGTCGAACGTCGCCAGCTCCTGTGCCGCGCGGTCCTTACGTTCCAGACCACTTTCGATCAGCGCCACCTCGACGCCGGCGGCCGCGAGCTCGAGCGCGGTAGCGATGCCAATCGGGCCGGCACCGACCACCACGACATCGGTTCGGATGGTCATATCGGGAGCGAACTGCGCCGGACCAACGATCACGCGGCGGGGCCCCGTCGCAACTGCCGGGCGAGATCTACGAAACGCCGCAGCAGCCCCGCGTCGGGCGGCGACGAGACGGCTTGCGCCGCGTCGGCAACCCGCCGCGGGTCGGTGCTGCTGTAGAGGATCGCGCGACAACCCGTGGCCGTGGCCGACGACGCCAAGATCAGCCTCGGCAACACACCGGGGGCCAGCGGGTCCATCTCGAGTGTTTCCCGCCAGCGTTCGGCCGTTCGGGCATCCGCCGACAGCGCCGCGGACAGCGTCGTGTACGTCCGGTTGAAGACCCCGAACACGAGATCAGCAGGTCGTGGCGGAGGACCGAGAAGGTCGCCGCGGACCTGGCTGACGCCCCGCGGTGCGAATGCACCGGCGAAATCCACCTCGAGGCCCTCGTCCTGGGACACACCCCAGGCGCGAATCTTGCCCGCCCGGTGGGCCCGTTCGAAGAACTCGCCGAGTTCCTCGCTGGCGACGGTGTCGAAAGGCCTTGGGCCGTGGACGAACAAGATGTCGACGTAGTCGACGCCCAGCGCCGCCAGGCTCAGGTCAAGGCTGCGGGTCGCGACCGCCGCGTCGTAGCGCCGCGGGGTCAGGTCCGGTTCCTGTTGCCGCTTGACCGCGCGGCGCAGCGCTGGGGCTTTGCGCAGCAACGCCCGAGCAGGCGCCTGGAAGCGGCCGAGACGCCGGGCCGCCCCGCCGACGTCGATGCCGAACTTGGTGGCCACCGTCACCGCGTCGCGATTCACGCTGCGCAGGAACACCCCCAGCTCGGACTCCGCCATGCCGAGGCCGTACATCCGCGCGGTGTCGAAGTGCGTGATGCCGTGCTCGACCGCGCTGCCCAGCACGGCCATCCGCTCCTTGCGGAACGGCGCCTGCATCAAACCCCCGCACCCGAAACCGACCGCGCTGACCTTCAGCGCCGGTCCGCTGAGCTCAATCTGCTCCAACGCCGAGGCTCTCGTAGATCCGGCGAAGCTCGGCGCCGATGACCTCCGGGCTGCGCGTCGCCGCGATGTGCGCCTGACCCTTGAGGCCGTCGCGCTCCGCCAGCTCCGGATCGCGGAGGTACCGGCCGATCGCCGCCGCCAACGCGGGCGGATCGTCAACGGGGACGAGCATTTTCGGGTCGGGAACGATGCCCGGCGTGCCGGAGACGGGGGTCGCGACGGCCGGGCGCGCGCCTGCCAGGGCCTCGGTCACGATCAGCGGCATCGCCTCGGCGCGCGACGGCAGCACCACCACCCGCGCGGACCGGATCAACTCGGGGATCGCGTCCGGATGCACCGCGGGTTCCACGGAGAAGCGCTCCAGCTGCGGGGGCGTGTAGTCGTCGATGGGCCCGACCACCCGGCACCGTCCTTCGATGCCCTCGTCGAGCAGCAGCTGCCACGCCGCCGCGAGCGTGTCGACCCCCTTGCGCAGGCCGATGGTCCCGGCGAAGAGCGCGACCGGCGGTGTCGTGCTTGCCCCGGGCGCGTCCCAGTCGATCGGTGCCGGGTTCACCGAGATGGTGCTCGGCACCCGTGGGGCCAGCTCCGCAACGGTGGCCCGCGCGTCCTGCGAGAACACGATCAGGTGGTCTGCGCGGCGCAGGGTGGCACCGATGTAGCGGCGGTGCCGAAGCGCTTCGTTGGCGACGTCGGCGCCCTGCAGCGTCGCGACAATCCGCAGGCCCCGCGCCTTGGCCAGGCGAATCAGCGATCCTTCGCGCAGCCACGCCCCGCCGTCTGAGATGTGGAAGTG
>NZ_LZJJ01000356.1:0-12811 GCF_001667625.1 Mycobacterium sp. E1715 | reverse complement strand
TGCGGCGATCGGCAGCTCGATTACCCAGCGCTGCACCGCCTTTCGGACCGCCTGGCGGCGTTGCTTGCCGCGCGCGGTGTCGGGCCGGGGTCGTTGGTCGGGCTGTCGATGCGGCGCGGCATCGACCTGGTGGTGGCGCTGGTGGCCATCATGAAGGCGGGCGGCGGTTACTTCCCCATCGATCCGGGCTATCCGCGGGCGCGCAAGCAGTTCATGCTCGACGACGTGCGGCCGCCGGTGGTGCTGGCCACGGCCGAAGCGGCGGACACCATCCCCGACGTAGCGGGCGTGGCCGTCATTTCGCTCGACGACGCGCAGGTGCGGGCCGCGCTGGAGAACGGAGATGCCGCTCGGCGGGAACTGCCGCCGCCGCACCCCGACGACCCGATGTTCCTGGTCTTCACGTCCGGATCCACGGGCAAGCCGAAAGGCGCGCTGGGCACCCATCGGTCGATGGCGGCCCGGCTGGACTGGCAGCTGCGGCACTACCCGCCCAGGACGGAGGACGTGCGGCTGGCGCAGGCCTCGATCACGTTCCTCGAGGGTGGCATGGAGATGCTGGCCGGCCTGGCGGCGGGGGCGACGATGATCCTCGCCGACGATGCCGAGCACCGCGACCCGGAAGCCCTCGGCGACTTGATGAGTCGGCACGGGGTCGCGCAGGTGACCGCGGTGCCCAGCCTGGTCTCCGCACTGGTGGACAGCCGGCCCGACGCGGTGCGGGGGCTGTCCAGACTGGTGTGCGGCGGGGAACCGGTGAGCGCGTCGCTGCTACGACGGCTGGTGGCCGTGTGCGGCGGCGCGGAGATCGAGCTGTTGAACAACATCGGCTCCACCGAGACGTCCGGCGCGGTATCCCGCGGGCGGCTGGCACCGCCGAATCCGCTCGTGGGCAAGCCGGTTCCCGGGGCGGCCGCCTACCTGTTCGACGACGGGCTGCGGGCGGTGCCGGTCGGCGTCGTGGGCGAACTGTATTACGCCGGCGATCAACTGGCGCGGGGCTACTGGAAACGCCCGGGGCTGACCGCCACCCGGTTCGTCGCCGATCCCTTTGCGCTCGAACCGGGTTCACGTCTGTACCGCAGTGGCGACCTCGCCCGCTGGACCGAGGACGGCCAACTGGAATTCGTCGGACGGACCGACCACCAGGTCCAGGTGCGCGGTTTCCGGGTGGAGCTGGCCGAGGTCGAGGCTGCGCTGGCGGCGGTCGACGGGGTCGCCGCCGCCGCCGCACGCACCTGGGAGCTGAACGGCGGCACCTCCCTGGCCGGATACGTTGTGCCGCAACGGCCAATGGTCGACGACGCACAGAAGGCCTCGTTCGCATCGGAGGTGCGCGCCGCCATCGGCGCGACGCTGCCCGGCTATATGATCCCGTCGTCGTTGACCGTCCTGGACGCGCTACCCAAGACCGAGTCGGGCAAGCTGAATCGGCCCGGGCTGCCGCGGCCGTCCGTCACCACCAGCGGACAGACGGAGCCGTCACGCACCGACACCGAACGCGCGCTGGCCAAGGTGTTCGCCGAGCTGCTGTCGACGCCCGAGGTTGGCCGCTTCGACGATTTCTTCGCGCTGGGTGGGGACAGCATCCTGTCGGTGCAGCTCGCCGCGCGCGCACGGGCCGCCGGCCTGGCGGTGAGCCCGCGGATGATTTTCGAGAACCCGACGGTGCAGCAGCTGGCGGCCGCTCTCGACGGGCAGAACGACACCGAGCACGCCGACGACCGGTTCGAGCCGATGAGCACGTCCGGCCTTTCGGCCGACGACTTGGCTGCGGTGACGCAGCTCTGGTCGTCGCGCGACGGTACGCCATGACGGCCACCAAGGATGTCGCGCCCGACATCGAGGACGTGATGGCACTGAGCCCGCTGCAGGAGGGCTTGTATTCGCTGACCACGCTCGCCGAATTCGCCGACGGCGACGCCGACGACCCGTACGTGATCGGCATGGCCGCCGACATCTCCGGTGCGCTCGACGTCGCGCTGTTACGTGATTGCGCGACAAAGATGTTGAGGCGGCACCCCAATCTGCGGGCCAGCTTCTTCAGCCGAGGGATCGCCCACCCGGTCCAGATCGTGCCGTCCAGGGTCGACCTGCCGTGGCGCACCGTCGCCGCGGCGCCCGAGGATGTGCAGGCGCTGGAGACCGGTGAACGCCGGCGCCCGTTCGATCTGGAGCGCGGGCCGGCCATCCGCTTCCTGCTCATCGAATTGCCTTGCACTCGATCGCGTTTGGTGCTCACCGCCCACCACATCGTGATCGACGGCTGGTCGATGCCGGTGTTCGTCAACGAGATGATGACTCTGTATCGGGCCGGCGGGGACGTGTCCGCGTTGCCCGCCACACCGCGGCCCTACCGCGACTACATCGGCTGGCTGGCCGGCCGCGATCTGCAAGCCAGTCAACGGGTCTGGCGGGAGCACCTGGCCGGCCTTCCGGGCCCCACCCTGTTGTCGGCGGCGCTCGGCTCGGGCGAGGACCGGCGCGCCGGGTTGCCCCGCACCACCGAACTGCGGCTGCCGGGCGCGGCGACCGCCCGACTGGTCGACGGGACGCGATCCCGCGGGATCACCGTCAACACGCTGATGCAAATGGCGTGGGCGCTGGTGTTGTCCAGGCTGACCGACACCCACGACGTGGTCTTCGGGGTCACCATCTCCGGCCGGCCGCCCGAACTGACCGGCGTGGAGACCATGATCGGGCTGTTCATCAACACCGTTCCCATGCGGGTGCGGCTCGACCCGGCCGCAAGCGTCGGCGAGCAATGTCGCGCGGTGCAGCGTGACGCCGCGTTGCTGCGTGAGCACGGCTACCTCGGGCACGCCCAACTGCGCGCGCTCGGCGGCGTCGGGGAGATGTTCGACACCCTGCTGGTCTACGAGAACTTCCCCCTGGACGGACTGGCCGCGGGCGTCGAATTGACCGCAGGCGGTGCGACATTCCGGCCGTCCACCCTGCAAACCCTGTCACATTTCCCGATCACCGTCGCCGCGCACATCGAAGGCGGCGAACTGGTGGTGCTGGTCGAAGTGATCGACGGTGCGCTGGGCGCCATTCCCGCCGCGACCTTCGGCCGGCGGGTGCTGACCGCCGCCGAACGGCTGCTGCGGGATTGGGACCGGCCGCTGCGCCAGGTGAGCGTTCTCTTCGACGACGAGGCGGCCCCGCCGCGCGCCGCGGCCCCGCCCGCCCCGTCTGCGGTCGGCATCCACACGAGGTTCGCCGACGTCGTCGCCAAGACCCCGGACAACCTCGCGATCAGCTGGGCGGGCGGCACGATGAGCTACCGCGAACTGGACGCCCTCGCCAACGGCCTGGCCGCCCGCCTCGCGGACCGCGGCGTGCGGCCCGAAAGCCCGGTGGCCATTCGGCTTTCCCGGGGACCGCACTACATCGTCGCGATGCTGGCCGTGCTCAAGGCCGGCGGCATGTGCGTGCCCATGGAGCCGACAACACCCCCGGAACGGGTGGAATCGATCCTGCGTCAATCCGGCGCCGCGATCGTGCTCGACGAGGAGTCGCCGCTGGCCGGCGAACCGCCGGGCGCGGGCTTCCACCCGGTCGAAGTGTCGCCCGGGCAAGCCGCCTACGTCGTCTTCACGTCGGGTACCACCGGAGAACCCAAGGGAGTCATCGGAACTCACGCAGCCGTAAGCGCATACGCCGACGACCACCTGGACAACGTGCTGCGCCCGGCGGCCGACCGGCTGGGCCGGCCGCTGCGCATCGCGCACGCGTGGTCGTTCGCGTTCGACGCCGCCTGGCAGCCGTTGGTCGCGCTGCTCGACGGTCACGCCGTGCACGTCGTCGACGAGCACACGCAGACCGATGCCGAGGCGCTGGTCGAGGCGATCGCCGAGCACCGCATCGACATGATCGACACCACCCCGTCGATGTTTGCCCAACTCGCGGCATGCGGTTTGCTGAGCACGGTGCCGCTGGCGGTGCTGGCCCTGGGCGGGGAAGCGCTCGGCAAGCCCGACTGGAACCTCATCCGCGCCGAGTGCGCGCGCACCGGCATGGCGGCCCACAACTGCTATGGCCCCACCGAAACGACGGTCGAGGCGGTGGTCGCCGCCATCGCCGAGCATGACGACCCGTCGATCGGGCGGCCGACCGCGTACACGCGCGGCTACGTGCTGGACTCCGCGCTGCGACCGGTTCCGGGCGGCGTGACGGGCGAGCTGTATCTCGCCGGCGCCCAGCTGGCCCGCGGTTATCTGGGCCGCGCCGCCCAAACCGGGCAGCGGTTCGTCGCCGACCCGTTCGCGACCGGCGAACGCATGTACCGCACTGGCGATTTGGTGCGTCGGGCCCCCGACGGCTCGCTGGTATACGTGGGCCGCGCCGACGCTCAGGTCAAGATCCGCGGCTACCGCGTCGAGCCGGGCGAGATCGCGGCCGCGCTCGAATCGCATCCCGCCGTCCGGCGAGCGGGGGTCGTGGTGCGCCGGCGCCATGGGGTCGCGCTGCTGACGGCCTACGTGGTCGTCGCCGAAGCGGCGCCCCGGCCGCCGACGGCGGCCGAGCTACGTACGATGCTCGGCACCCGGTTGCCGCGCTACATGATCCCTCAGCGCATCCTCGCGGTCGACGAGATCCCCTTGACGGTCAACGGCAAGCTGGACGAGGCCGCGCTCAGCGCCTTCGACGCCAACGAGCCGGATCCCGCCGAGGCCGCCCCCGCAACGCCGACCGAAGCCGCACTGGCCGAAGTGCTTTCGGAGCTGCTCCACCAGCCGCGAGTCGACGTCTCCGCGGATTTCCTGCAGCTGGGTTTGGACAGCATCACGGCCCTGTCGGTGGTCCAGGCGACCCGGGCGCGGGGAATTGCCCTGCGCGCCAGGCTCGTCCTCGAGTGCGCCAACATCCGCGAATTAGCGGAGGCGATCGACTCCGAAACGTACTCTGCCGCAAGCGATGCCGAAGAGGACACCGGACCCATGCCGGTGTTGCCCAACGGACGATGGCTCTACGAATTCGGTGAGCCGCGCCGCCTGGCGCAGACCGAGGCCATCCGGCTGCCCGACAACGTCACCCGCGAACAACTGGACGCCGCGCTGGCCGGCATCGTGAACGCCCACGAGGTGCTGCGCTCCCGCCTGGACCGGGCCGCCATGACCCTGGTTTCGGCACCGGACACCCACACCGGACTCATCGACGAGGTTGCGACCTCCGACGATCTGCGAGCGGTGATCCCCGCCTACGCGGCCGGGGCCGTCGACCGCCTCGACCCGGAGCGGGGGACGATGCTGGCCGCGGTATGGCTTCGGCCCCCGGCCGGGCCGAGCGTCCTGCTGCTGGCCGCCCATGTCCTTGCGATGGACCCGGCGTCCTGGCGGGTCGTCCTCGGCGAATTGGACTCCGCCCTAACGGCTTTGACCACCGGGCGTGCGCCCGCGCCGATCCGCGAACACACCAGCTACCGGCGCTGGGCCGCCGCCCTCATCGAGCGCGCTCACCGACTGGACACCGTGCAGTTCTGGGCCGCCCAGTCCGACGGCGACGATCCCGACCTCGGCGCCCGGCGGGTCGATCCGCGTCGCGACCGCGCCCGCGATCTGGACGTCCGCATGATCGCCACCGACGCCGACCTCACCCGCCGGTTACTGGGCTCGGGCCTGCCGATGCCCCACCTGTTGATCGCCGCCACGGCGGCGACGGTGACGCGGTGGCGGCGCTCGCGCGACCAGGCCACGCCACCGCCCCTGCTGGCGCTCGAAACACACGGGCGCGCCGACGGTCTCGTCGACGGCACGGGCACGCGCAGCATCGATACCGGCGACACCGTCGGGCTGTTGAGCTCCATCTACCCGATTCGGGTGACGTCGACGGGCCCACGAGGCGCGGGGGAGCTGCTGGCGACGATCCCGGGAGATGGGCTGGACTACGGGTTGCTGCGCTACCTGCGCACCGACACCGCCGAGCGACTCGCCCCGCTGCGCCGGCCGCAACTGCTGCTGAACTACATCGGAGCCGCCCATGCCCACGGCGGCACCGCGTTGACGCTGGAGCGGGAGCTGCTGGCCGGGGTGTCGCCACAGCCCGAACCCGATCTCGCGGTCCGCCACGAGCTCACCATCGTGGCCGCCATGCTCACCTTCGACGGGCAGCGGGTGCTGGCCGCGCAGTGGCGCACGCTGCCCGACATTCTCAGTGACGCCGATGTCGCCGAGCTGCAACATCTTTGGATCGAATCGCTACGGGAGATGGCCCCATGAGCACACTTGCGATCCTCGGCGCGGGAGCCAAGGCGGTCGCCGTCGCGGCCAAGGCTTCCGTGCTGCGGGACATGGGTGTCGACGCCCCCGAGGTGATCGCCGTCGAACGTATCGGCGTGGCGGCGAACTGGCAGGCGAGCGGCGGCTGGACCGACGGCGCGCACCGGCTGGGCACCAGCCCGGAGAAGGATGTCGGGTTCCCCTACCGCTCGGCACTGGTGCCCCGCCGCAACGCCGAACTCGACGAGCGGATGACCCGCTATAGCTGGCAGTCCTATTTGATCGCCACGGCGTCGTTCGCCGAGTGGATCGACCGCGGCCGCCCGGCGCCGACCCATCGCAAGTGGAGCCAATACCTGGGCTGGGTGGCCGACCGGATCGGCCTCAACGTGGTGCACGGTGAGGTGGAACGGCTGGCCGTGAGCGGGGACCAGTGGACGCTGCACACCCACGAGACGACCGTGCAAGCCGACGCCCTGATGATCACCGGGCCCGGTCAGGCCGAGAAATCCTTGCTGCCCGGCAATCCGCGCATGCTGTCGATCGCCCAGTTCTGGGACCGCGCCGCGGGTCACGACCGGATCAGCGCCGAGCGCGTGGCGGTGATCGGCGGCGGCGAGACCGCGGCGTCGATGCTCAACGAGCTGTTCCGGCACCGGGTTTCAACCATCACCGTCATCTCGCCGCAGGTGACGCTGTTCACCCGCGGGGAGAGCTTCTTCGAGAACTCGCTGTTCTCCGACCCCACCGATTGGAGCGCGCTGACGCTGGCCGAACGCCGCGACGCGCTGGCCCGCACCGACCGCGGGGTCTTCTCGGCGAACGTGCAGGAGGCCCTGCTGGCCGACGACCGCATCCGCCATCTGCGGGGCCGGGTGGCCCACGCGGTGGGCCGCGACGGGCAGATCCGACTGACCCTGTCCACCAACCGCGGCAGCGAGAACCTCGAGACGGTGCACGGTTTCGACCTCGTCATCGACGGTTCTGGCGCCGACTCGCTGTGGTTCACGTCGTTGTTCGGCCAGGACGTGCTGGACCTGTTGGAGCTCGGCCTGGGCGGACCGCTGACCGCCGACAGCCTGCAGGAGGCGATCGGCCACGACCTGGCCGTCACCGACGTCGCACCCAAGTTGTTCCTGCCCAACCTCTCCGGTCTGACGCAGGGGCCGGGATTTCCCAACCTCAGCTGCTTGGGATTGTTGTCAGACCGGGTATTGGGATCCACGGTGGGTTCGGTGGGCCCGCCCCAGCACACGACAAGGAGACGCGATGAGCATCAACCCCTTCGATGACGAGAACGGCACCTTCTTCGTCCTCGTCAACGACGAGGATCAACACAGCCTGTGGCCGAGCTTCGCCGACAAGCCGGCGGGGTGGCGCGTGGTCTACGGCGAGGCGAGCCGCGCGGAGTGCCTCGACTACATCGAGCAGAACTGGACCGACATCCGGCCGAAGAGTCTCCGGGAATCGATCGAGCGACGCTCGTAACGGGCGGGCGGTGCGCGGCCGTAGCGTCGCCGTACCGTGACCGGCCCGAGACACAATCGCCGGTCACACCAGGCACACTTACACCTACTAACCGTGGTCACGCGGAACCGTGTGGGGGACAAGATCGCTGAGATCCCGCCATGGTGCATGCGTATCGAAGGGGGAACCGTGAAAACCATGAAGAGTATTGCCACCGGCGTGGCGGCGTTCGCCGTCTTAGGGGGAGCCGCCGGTGGCGTTTTCGTCGCGGCACCGATGGATCAGGTGCGGTTGGCCGCGCTCGGCGCGCCGCTCCCGCAGGACCCGCCACCGCCGCCGCCGGCCCCGGGCGCTCTTCCGACCGCGGAGCAGTTGTCGACCCTGTGCGACCAGGCGACCAATCCGGGCGTCTCGTACACCACCAAGAACAACCTGGTGGAGAACGGCATCACCCCCGACGAGGGCCACGTTGCCGATCACGATCTGCGAAAGGCCTACCGCAACGGCAACTTTCCGGAGACCTTCGCCGTGACGAACATCGCGCCGGCCGGCCCGAACATGGCCCAGGCCGACGTGGCGATCTCGGGTCCGAAGTTCGCCGGGCCGGTGGAAAAGCACCTGGTGTTCGTCAATCAGGGCGGCAACTGGGTCCTGCAGCACGACGCCGCCATCGCCCTGATCCAGGCCGCGACCGCGACCAACTAGCCGGCCGCAATTCTGGGCCGCCACACAGCTGGGGCACAGGTTCCGCCTGTTGTCTTCACATGGCGTGGCCGTAACGTAGCCATGCCGCCAGGCGAATCAACAGGAGTAGCAGGCGCGTTGACACCACGCCAGATGCGTGGATCCGTTTCACCAGGCGCGCCCGTCGAAGGGGGAACCATGAAAACCGTCAAGTTGCTCGCCACCAGCGCGGCAGCATTCGCCGTCATCGGGGGTGCGGCCGCCGGCGCGGTCTCCATCGCGCCTTCGATGGACCAGGTGCGGCTCGCAGCGATCGGTGCGCCGTTACCGCAGGATCCGGCTCCGGTTGCGGCCGCCGACCTGCCGACCGCCGATCAGCTGACCGGCGTGCTGAACAGCCTGGCCGACCCGAGCGTCTCGTTCGCCAGCAAGAGCAACCTGGTTCAGGGCGGCATCAGTGGCATCGAGGCGCACGTCGCCGACAAGAAGCTGCAGAAGGCGGCCAAGAACGGCGACCTGCCCCTGTCGTTCGGTGTCACGAACATCCAGCCGGCCGCGGCCGGCTCGGCCACGGCTGACGTCGCGGTCTCCGGCCCGAAGCTGACGTCACCGGTCACGCAGAACGTCACGTTCGTCAACCAGGGCGGCTGGGTGTTGTCGCGGGCGTCGGCGATGGAGTTGCTGCAAGCCGCCGGTCAGTGATCGGCGCGCAGGTCTAACCGCGCGATGCGGACGGGGTCGGCCAGCACGTCGATCGAGGCGATCAGGCCGTCGCGCACGACGAATCCCATGATCGCCGTCGCCTGCCCGGCGACGAAGATCACCGCGCCGGCCGCCCCGTTGACTGTCGCGGCGCGCACCTCGCGGTCCGGGCCCGCATAGCTGCGGGCCAGCTTGGCCACGGTGGGTGCACCCTCGGCGCGGAAGCCGGGGGTGCCGCGGCCGAAGTCCCCGCGCAGCACCACCTCGGGATCCAGCACCGCGACCAGGCGGTCGAAGTCGCCGCTGCGGCCCGCCGCGAAGAACGCGTCGACGGCCTCCCGCTGGGCGGTCGCGTCGCCGTCGGGGGACGGGTCGGCCTGTTCGATCCGCCGGCGCGCCCGGCTGGCCAGCTTGCGGGTGGCCTCCGGCGTGCGGCCGACGATGGGCGCGATCTGGTCGAACGGCACGGCGAACGCGTCGTGCAGCACAAACGCCAGGCGCTGCTCGGGCGGCAACGTATCCAGCACCACGAACAACGCCAGCCCGACCGCGTCGGCGAGCATCGCCCGGTGTTCGGGGTCGAACTCGCCGTCGGCTTCCACGATCGGGTCCGGCAGGACGGCGGCCAGGTCCTCCCGTCCGCGGGCCCGGCGGTCGCGGAGCATGTTCAAACAGATGCGGGCCACCACGGTGGTCAGCCAGGCGTCCAGATTGGCGATCCCGTCGGCGTGGCTTCCGCTCAGCCGCAGCCACGCCTCCTGCACGGCGTCCTGGGCGTCGTCGATCGAGCCCAGCATGCGGTAGGCGATGGCGCCCAGCTGCGGCCGCGCCGCCTCGAAACGCGCCGTCACCGACGCAGCGACGGTCACGTGTCACCGTGGGTTTCCGGCAGGGCGCAGACCCGGTCGCCCGAGAAGCCGGACGAGCCGATACCGAGCGCGAGGTTGAAGCGGGCCCGCAGGTTGCCCAGCGTGATGACGTGGGTGAGCCCGACGAGTTGGGCGGTGTCGAAATGCCCGCGCAGCGCATCGAAAAGCTCGTCGCTGACCTCGACGGGGGTGCGGCTGATCGCGGTGGCGTACTCGAGGATCAGCTTGTCGACGTCGGAGAAGCACGCGGCGTTCCGATAATCGGCCATCGCGAGCAGTTCCTCGTCGGTGATGCCCCACCGGCGGGCGATCTGCGAACCCAGGTCGATGCAGTACTCGCAGTGCACCGTCGTCGCCGCCTTGAGTTCCGCGAGCGCACGGTCGCGGGGGCGCAGGATGTCCAGCTTCGACTCGGCCTGCTCGAGCCTGCCGTACGCGTTGAGCAGCCGGGGGATGTGCGCGTACATCCGCAGCGGTTCCAGCATCCCGGCCGTTTCGAGCCCGGTCATCTGGGCCAGCTTGCGTTTGGTGAAGAAGAAGGCGATCTTGGCGCCCAGACCGGCGTCACGGTCCGAGACTCCTTGCAGCCGAGGCATGGCGGTCCTCCTTGAATGTCGTCCTCACCAAGTCGACACCCGGCGGTGCGCAAACGTGACCGGCTACCGCGGCGGCCCCGGCGCCATGTCCATGTCGAAGATCCGCGCGTGCAGCACCGTGCGGTTCCGCAGAGCCGCGCGGACCGCCCGGTGCAGGCCGTCTTCGAGATAGGTGACGCCCTTCCACCGCACCGCGTGCGGAAACAGGTCGCCGTAGAACGTGGAGTCCTCCGACAGCAGGCGGTCCAGGGCGAGCACCGTGGTCGTGGTGACCAATTCGTCGAGCCGGATCTGCTGCGGCGGAATCTGGGCCCAATCCCGGTAGGACAGCCCATGCTCGGGGTATGGCTTGCCGTCGCGCACGCCCTTGAAAATCATCGCCCGATCTTCCCCGACGCGTCGCGATCACCGGACCGGTTCATGCTGGAAAGGCTAACCGGACGAAGGGTCGCCAGCGCCGAAGCGTCGGTAATCGTTGCGGGTGCCGCCGACTGCCCGCCGCCGACGGCCCGCTGGTAACCGTTGGCGCGGCTCGAGACCCGTAAAATGGACCCGGTCAGCGCGGTGCAGGGAGGTGACAACGAGTGGGAAGTGCCGACGATCGGCGTTTCGAGGTGTTGCGTGCCATCGTCGCCGATTTCGTTGCCACCAAGGAGCCCATCGGTTCCAAGACGCTGGTGGAGCGTCATAACCTGGGCGTCTCGTCCGCCACCGTGCGCAACGACATGGCGGTTCTGGAGGCCGAGGGGTACATCACCCAGCCGCACACCAGCTCCGGGCGCGTGCCGACCGAGAAGGGCTACCGCGAGTTCGTCGACCGGCTCCACGACGTCAAGCCGTTGTCCTCCGCCGAGCGCAGCGCGATCCTGAGCTTCCTGGAGTCCGGCGTCGACCTGGACGACGTGCTGCGCCGGGCGGTGCGACTGCTGGCCCAACTGACCCGCCAGGTCGCCGTGGTGCAGTACCCGACGCTGACGTCGTCCACCGTGCGCCACCTCGAAGTGATCGCGCTGACGCCGGCCCGCCTGCTGATGGTGGTCATCACCGACACCGGTCGGGTGGACCAGCGCATCGTCGAACTCGGCGACGTCATCGACGACCACCAGCTGTCCCAGCTCCGCGAGATGCTCGGCCAGGCGTTGATCGGCAAGAAGCTTTCGGCCGCCTCGATCGCGGTGGCCGACCTGGCCGGTCAGCTCCGTGCCCCGGACGGCCTGGGCGACGCCGTCGGCCGCTCGGCGACCGTGTTGCTGGAGTCGTTGGTGGAACACACCGAAGAACGCTTGCTGATGGGCGGGACCGCCAACCTGACGCGCAACGCCGCCGATTTCGGCGGCTCGCTGCGCTCGATCCTCGAGGCCCTCGAGGAGCAGGTGGTGGTGCTGCGGTTGCTGGCGGCCCAGCAGGAAGCCGGTAAGGTGACGGTGCGTATCGGCCATGAGACGGCCGCCGAGCAGATGGCGGGCACTTCGATGGTGACCACCGCCTACGGCACCTCCGACACCGTGTTCGGCGGAATGGGTGTGCTGGGGCCCACCCGGATGGACTATCCGGGAACTATCGCCAGCGTCGCCGCGGTTGCCCTCTATATCGGCGAAGTCCTGGGTGCTCGATGAACGCGCACCCGCAGCACGCGCAGGCGCGGGATAAGGACCAGGTTTAGGAGAGTCAGGCGTGGCACGCGACTATTACGGGCTGCTCGGGGTGAGCAGGAACGCCAGCGACGCGGAGATCAAGCGCGCATACCGCAAGCTGGCGCGCGAACTGCATCCCGACGTCAACCCGGATGAGGCCGCGCAGGCGAAGTTCAAGGACATCAGCGTCGCCTACGAGGTGCTCAGCGACCCCGAGAAGCGCCGCATCGTCGACCTCGGCGGCGACCCGATGGAAAACGCTGCCGCGGGCGGCGGGTTCGGCGGCGGGTTCGGCGGCCTCGGCGACGTGTTCGAGGCCTTCTTCGGCGGCGGCTTCAGCGGCGGCGCGACCTCGCGCGGTCCGATCGGCCGGGTGCGGCCGGGCTCGGACTCGCTGCTGCGGATGCGGCTCGACCTCGAAGAGTGCGCCACCGGGGTGACCAAACAGGTCACCGTCGACACCGCGGTGCTGTGCGACCGCTGCCAGGGCAAGGGCACCAACGGCGATTCCGTGCCGGTCCCGTGCGACACCTGCGGCGGCCGCGGCGAGGTCCAGACGGTGCAGCGGTCGCTGCTCGGCCAGGTGATGACCTCCCGGCCGTGCCCCACCTGCCGCGGCGTCGGCGTCGTCATCCCCG
>NZ_LZJJ01000355.1:0-5834 GCF_001667625.1 Mycobacterium sp. E1715 | reverse complement strand
CCCGCGACGTTGACCGTCCCCATCGGCGAGTTCACCAACGGCGACGCCGGATCGGTGGTGGTGTGGAACCACGACGAAGCGAGCCGGCTGTTCGAGGCACTGGCCGCCGACGGGCCGGTGCCCATCAATCCGCCGGACTAACCGCCCGCGCGGCCGTTCTCCAAGTACGCCTTGGTACGGCCCGGGTGGTGGGTGGCGAGCCAGGCCACGCCGACGTCCCGGCAGAAGTCGAGGTCCTCGTACTCGTCGACGTTCCAGCAGTACACGGCGCGGCCCTGGGCTATCGCGCGATCGGCGAGTTGGGGATATTCCTTCAACGTCGCCAGCGACGGCCCGACGGCAGTGGCGCCGACGGCGGTGGCCGCGCCGCTGATCAAGTAGCGCGCCGTCTTGCCGAGCAGCACGGTCGGCAGCAGCGGCGCGGCTCGCCGGATCCGCCAGACCGCGGCCGCCGAAAAGGACATCACCACCGCGCGGGACCGGTCGGCGGAGGCCGGCGCGGCGATGCCGAACCGATGCAGTAGCGCGAGCAGCTTGGTTTCCACCAATGAGCCGTACCGCACCGGGTGCTTGGTCTCGATGAACAGCTTCACCGGCCGATGCCAATCCAGGACAAGCGACACCAGGGCGTCCAGCGTCAACAGGCTGGTGTCACCGTGCGTGCCGTCTTCACGCCAGCTGTCGTGCCACGCCCCATACTCGAGCTCACGCAACTCGGCGAGGGTCATGGTGCTGACCAGGCCGGCCCCGGTCGACGTCCGGTCCAACCGGCGGTCGTGGACGCAGACCAGGTGGCCGTCCCGGGTCAGCCGCACGTCGCATTCCACGCCGTCGGCGCCCTCTTTGAGCGCGAGATCGTAAGCGGCCAGCGTGTGTTCGGGCCGCGCCGCCGATGCGCCGCGGTGGGCCACCACAAAGGGATGCCCGGCGAGCACCTCCTCGGCCCACGTCATACGCGTAATGCTGCCGCTTCCTGCCCTTCGAACTCAACCGGACGCGGCGTCGGCGCCCGATCTTCGGAGACCACAACCCAGCGGTGCGCGGGCCGTTCGACGGGTTTGCGCTCGAACCCTTCGAAGACCCGGGCCGCCGCAGCAACCGTCACCGCCGCGAGCAAGTAGGCGAAAACCATCGTGATGGTGTTGTTCGCGATGCCCTGGGCGTCTCTGGCGAAGCTGGTCGCCATGGCGAAGACGGAGACCAGGTAGCTGGCGACCCACGCGATCCACCACTCGACGACGGAGCGGCGGATGCGGCCGTAGTGCTGCTCCAAAATCGCCAGCTCGATGACGAAAACCGGTGCCCACAGCAGGTTGGCCAGCGGCACCACACACCCTGCCCACAACGCCCGCGTGGACCGCGGCTCCGGCAGGCCGTGATGCGCGAACGCCGCCGCACGCCGGGCGATCAGCCACAGGATGAGGACCGCCCCGGAGGCCAGCGTGGCGGCGATCGCGGCCACGCTCGCCAGCACGCCGAGCCAATCTGCACCGGCCGCGACCCACGAGTTCAACAATGTGTTCCGGTTGACGATCAGCAGCACGTAGCGCACGACGTAGACCAGGGCGGCGATGCCGAGGACGAGCACGCTCACGAACAACGTGGTGCGAATCGTCGGGGCCGATGGCCCCGGGCGGGTCGGGGCTCCGGCGGCCGCGGCCGTAGGTTCGACGCGATCTGCGAGGCTCCACCGCGGCATCACGGCGTAGCGCGGCGTCGGGCCCAGGGGACGCCGTCCACGCCGGGGAGGCGGCGCGGCGCCGGGGCGCACCGCGATCCAGCGAAAGCCCGGCGGCAGCCTTGGCGGGGTGCGCTGCCAGCCCCTGGCCGCGGGCGGTCGGCTCGCAGGCGCGGCGTTGTGTGAGCCCCACCGTGGGTCGGGCGCCGGCGCATCGGCCAGCGGCGCCATCAGGGCTCCCCGGCAACGTGGACACCATTCGCGCTGCCGTTCGCGGACGTTCCACCGAGTGCCGCATTGGGAGCACACCTGGATCACCGGACCAGCGTAGCCTCGCGGCGATCCGCTCCGCGTGCGGCGAGCGGTGGGGGTCCCGCGGATCGCTCGGGAATGGCTGGAGCCGAGTCGTCGGCTATCTCTTCAGCTATCCCGACTATCCACAGTTTCCACAGGTTTATCCACATGCGGGTTCTGGGTAAGGGAACCGTTACTACAGCTTTTCCGGCTAGCGGTGGTTCGACATGTGGATAACACCGCTGCGTTGACGCATGCGATAGACAGCCCAGAACGGTCGCCGAGCGAAATGGATTGTCTTGCTAAGCAACCGCGGGGCCCCCGCGATGGCGCCCTCGGCTGGGTCTGCCCGGCGTTCGGCGCCAACCCGCAGTTCAGAGAGTCATTTTCCAAGCCCGCCCCGAAGCGCTATGATCGCGTTCGCGCGGAAATTGTTGTGACTCACCTCACTGCCGCGAGGTGAGGGGCGGGTGAAAGGCGATTGATGGCCACGCATTCGTTCGGTCCGGGTTCACCGGCCCCATCGAAGTCGTACTCGGGCTCGCCCGCGTGGAATCACAGCTACAGCGTTGCCGCGTTGCGCGCCGGGCTCATCGCGCTGGCGTTGCTGGCCGTTCTCCTTCTCATCGTTCTGTCTTGAATCGACGCTGAACGGGTATTCGCCTTCCGGCTCATCGCGGTCATTCTTGCGGTCCGCGCAGTCATGGAGCAGGGTTGTCTACGGCTGGCTGCCGCTTGGCAGGCTTGCGAATGAGCGTTAGAAGACAATCGAAGAAAGGAACGCCGTGGCTGAATACACCCTGCCCGATTTGGACTGGGATTACGCAGCGTTGGAACCGCACATCTCGGGGCAGATCAACGAGATCCATCACAGTAAGCACCACGCCACGTACGTCAAAGGCGTGAACGACGCCGTCGCCAAACTCGAAGAGGCGCGCGCCAACGACGACCACGCCGCGATCTTCCTGAACGAAAAGAACTTGGCGTTTCACCTCGGCGGCCACGTGAACCACTCGATCTGGTGGAAGAACCTGTCGCCGGACGGCGGCGACAAGCCGACCGGCGAGCTCGCCGCCGCGATTGACGATGCGTTCGGGTCGTTCGACAAATTCCGCGCCCAGTTCAGTGCCGCCGCCAATGGACTTCAGGGTTCGGGTTGGGCGGTCCTGGGATATGACACCCTCGGCAACAGGCTGCTCACTTTCCAGCTGTACGACCAGCAGGCCAACGTCCCGCTTGGCATCATTCCCTTGCTGCAGGTGGACATGTGGGAGCACGCCTTCTACCTGCAGTACAAGAACGTCAAGGCGGACTACGTCAAGGCGTTCTGGAACGTCGTCAACTGGGCCGACGTGCAGAAGCGGTATGCGGCCGCCACGTCGAAGACCAATGGACTGATCTTCGGCTGAGTCCCACCTCGAATCGACACGGGCGTCGCGCGGCTTGCGCGGCGCCTTTGTCGTTTGCGCGGTCGCCGATTGGGCACTCCGAGAACATGTGCGCCTTTGGCCGTGTCGGGTTGCACGGCACCGAACCCGCAGGCATGCTTGGTTATTCGAGCTACCAGTGTGGTTAATCGGACGGAGGCGTCGCGCGGAGGTCGAAATGGAAACTGGGTCTGACCGCCCGATAGGGGTTTCCCCTTTCCATGCTCGTGGTGCCCTGAAAGGGTTCGTGATCTCCGGACGTTGGCCGGATTCGACCAAAGAGTGGGCACAATTGCTCATGGTCGCGGTCCGGGTCGCGTCATTGCCCGGATTGCTCTCCACGACAACGGTGTTCGGCGCCCGCGAAGAACTGCCCGAGGAGCCCGAGCCGGGCACCGTCGGCCTGGTGCTTGCCGAAGGTACGGTCTTCGGCGAATCGGCAATCCAGCCAGGCTATTTCGCCGATCACCAGCCCCCGGCCCTGCTGATGCTGCACCCTCCATCGGAGACCACGCCGTCCTTGCCGGAATGCAACGGCGCGGCGTCGGGATGCGTCCTGCTCCCCGGATTGCCCTACCTGGGACTCGAGCATCGAGCGGCCTGGGTGGAGGCGGAAGCCGACGGCACGATCACATCGATGGTGAGCCGAGTCGGAGTCGACCCCATCAGCCATCCCGATACCGCCATCCTGGCGATGCTGCTTGCGGCATAGCCATTTACTTCGGCGTGAATTAGAAAACTCGGCTCGTTTTTGGCATCGATCGCCGCACCCGTGCGCTCGCCGGGTTTGGGCGTGCACGACGTCTGCACAACCGCCCCGCGGCCCCTTTGCGCACGCCGCCGGCGCACTCCCCCGCTTTCCCGCCCCCCGTTGCGGAAATGCCGGCGCGCGGGCGTCGCAGATGGGCCCGTCGCGACGGGCCGCCGAACACCGATTCACATATCCGGCACGTTTGCGAAGGGTGTTTTCCGGCCGCAACTGGCATTCGACAGCAAATAAGGCGTTAAGCAATCATAAATTGCTGCCCGGTTGCGGTGCGACCGCCCAGCACCTGCCCATCCTACACTTGACCCGCCCCGCCACCGACGGCCCGCCACCTTGCAACGGATGTCCGATTCTGCGGATAACCTGTGAGTTTCGCCGATTTAGTGGACACCCCAGCGAATCAGTTGGACGCTCGTCAAGTGCGGTATCGGCAAGCACCAGCTACGCCTGGACCGAATCCTGGGGGGTTTGCACCTGTTTCGGGACACAAACCCCCGCTACCATGATCAGCAAATATACCTAGGTAATAGTTCACTTCTACAGCCCAGTGGAGGTCATATCCAATGAGCACGACGTTCGCTGCTCGCCTGAACCGCCTGTTCGACACGGTGTATCCCCCGGGACGGGGGCCCCACACCTCGGCTGAAGTGATCGCGGCGCTCAAGGCGGAGGGCATCACGATGTCGGCTCCCTACCTGTCGCAATTGCGTTCGGGGAACCGCACCAACCCGTCGTCGGCGACCATGGCCGCGTTGGCCAACTTCTTCCGCATCAAGCCGGCCTACTTCACCGACGACGAGTACTACGAGAAGCTCGACAAGGAACTGTCCATCCTCGCCACCATGCGCGACGACGGTGTGCGCCGCATCGCCCTGCGCGCATCCGAGTTGTCCCCCGAGGCGCAAGGCGAGGTCATGCAGCGGGTCAACGAGCTGCGTCGCGCCGAGCACCTGGACGCTTAGCGGACGCCCGCGCCCGCACCCAGCCGCCCGGCCCCGACCTGGAGGGCTCCCGCCCGCCCATTCCGATTAGGGTTGGCTCACGGGATCGCGCACGCCCGAGAGCGATAGTCCACGAGATACCGGGGAGGCGGCCGGGTATGGGCCTGTTCCGCAAGCGAAAGAGTCGCGCGACGCGTCGCGCCGAAGCCCGTGCGATCAAGGCCCGCGCGAAGCTGGAGGCCAAGCTCGCCGCCAAGAACGAGACTCGCCGGTACAAGGCCGCCCACCGGGCGGAGGCCCGAGCCCTCAGAGCGCAGATCAAGGCCCAGCGGGACAGCGACCGCAACGCGCTCAAGGTCGCCGAGGCCGAACTCAAAGCGGCGCGCGAAGGGAAGATCTTGTCGCCGACACGGATTCGTCGGGCGCTCACGGTGTCCCGGCTGCTTGCGCCCATCCTCACACCGGTCATCTACCGGGCCGCCGTCTCGGCGCGCGCCCTGATAGATCAGCGTCGCGCGGATCAACTCGGGATCCCCCTGGCGCAGATCGGGCAGTTCTCCGGCCACGGCGCGCAGCTGTCCGCCCGAATCGCCGGGGCGGAAAAGTCCCTGCGGGCGGTGCAGGACAAGAAGCCCAAGGACGCCGAAACGCGGCAGTTCGCGTCGGCCATCACCGAGCGGCTCACCGACCTGTCGGCGGCTGTCACCGCCGCGGAGAACATGCCGGCC
>NZ_LZJJ01000354.1:0-2557 GCF_001667625.1 Mycobacterium sp. E1715 | reverse complement strand
GTGCGGGGGCCGCAGCGCTGGCGCATCAAGGCGAACTGGAAGATCGGCGCCGAGAATTTCGCCGGCGACATGTACCACACGCCGCACACCCACGCCTCGATCGTGGACATCGGCCTGTTCCGCGAGCCGAAAGCGCAGAAGCGCAAGGACGGCGCCACCTACTGGGCGCACCGGGGCGGCGGCACCACCTACAAACTTCCGCCGGGCGGCTTCGAGGAGCGGATGCGCTACGTCGGCTATCCCGACGACATGATCGGCCGAATCAAAGGCGTGTGGACGCCGCGACAGCAGCGACTGGTCGGCGAGGACGGGTTCATGATCTCGGCCGCCACCTGTTTCCCGAACCTGAGCTTCGTGCACAACTGGCCCAAGGTGCGCGACGGCCACGACGACGAAACGCTGCCGTTCATTTCGATCCGGCTGTGGCAGCCGGTCAGCGAGCACGAAACCGAGGTGTGTTCGTGGTTCGCGGTGGACTCGGCGGCTCCCCCTCAGTACAAACAGGATTCGTACAAGGCCTATCTGATGTGCTTCGGTTCGACCGGCATGTTCGAGCAGGACGACGTGGAAAATTGGGTGTCGCTGACCACCACGGCCGGCGGTTCGATGGCCCGTCGGCTGTTGCTGAACAGCCGGATGGGCCTTTTGTCCGACGGCAGCCCCGTCGTCGAACCGCTGGCCGCCGACGCGTTCCACGGGCCGGGCCGCGCGCAGGTCGGCTACAACGAATACAACCAGCGCGCGCTGCTCAACATGTGGGCCGACTACCTGCAGGGAAACGGCTCGTGAGAAAGCCATTGCCGTTCAACGATGTTCGGCACTTGCAGGCGCACCAGTTCCTGGTGGAGGAGGCCTACCTGCTGGACGCCCAGCAGTACGAGGCGTGGCTCGAGACGCTGACCGACGACGTCCGCTACGTGATGCCCGTGCGGGTGACCACCGCGCGCGGCGCGGGGTTCGACGCAGCACCGGCACGGGGGCCCGGCATGGCGCATTTCGACGAGGACAAATACTCGCTGAGTCAGCGGGTCGCGCGGATGGGCACCGAGCATGCCTGGGCCGAGGATCCGCCGTCGCGGCTACGTCATTTCATCACCAACGTGCGCACGTTCGAGGCCGACGACCCGGCGCATCTGGTGGTCGAATCGGCCGAGCTGCTGTTCCGCAGCCGGGGCGACGTGAACGAAAGCGCCTTGTTGTCGTGCGGCCGCCAGGACCTGCTGCGCTGGTGCGGCGGTCCCGAAAGGACACTGAAGCTGGCCCGGCGCAATATCATCGCCGACGAGTCGGTGTTACGGATGCAGAATCTGGCGGTGTTCCTGTGAATGACGAACTGCAGCGGCTGCTGGACGGGGCGGTCGGCGAACCCCTTGTCGTGGCAAACGAATTCACCGAGGTGGTGGTGCGCCGGGTCGACACCCGAAACGGCTCGCGGTTGCTGATCAGCGCGCCGCGGTCCGGGCAATGGATCACCCTGGACGCCCTCGAGGTCGAGGCCCTGACTTGGCAGAACGGCCGCACCCTGGCCGCGATGGTGGGCAATTCCCACGCGCCGCTGCTGCCCGATGAGGCCGGGGAGGGCGATGACCGGCTGGCTTGAGGGTAAGCGCGCCCTGGTCGTCGGCGCCGGATCGGGCATCGGCCGGGCGGTGATCGACGCATTTCTCGCCGAGGGCGCGAAAGTTGCCGCGCTGGAACGTGATCAGCGCAAGTGCGCGGCCCTGAGCCGGCAGTTGCCCGGCGTTCCGGTCGTCGAGGGCGACGCGATCACTCGCGACGCCAACGAACGAGCGGTCGACGCCGCCGTGGACGCCTACGGCGGTCTGGACACGCTGGTCAACTGCGTCGGAATCTTCGACTTTTACCGGGGCATCGCCGACATCGACGCCGATGCCCTTCCCGACGCGTTCGACGAGACGTTCCACACCAACGTGCTGAGCCACCTGCAGTCCGTCAAGGCCGCCCTCCCCCGGTTGCGGGCCGGGGCGGGACCCTCGATCGTCCTGACCGAGTCCGCGTCGTCGTTCTACCCCGGGCGCGGCGGTGCCCTGTACGTGTCGTCGAAGTTCGCCGTCCGCGGCTTGGTGGCCGCCCTGGCTCATGAGCTGGCGCCGCGGATCCGGGTCAACGGGGTGGCGCCGGGCGGCACGCTCGGCACCGATCTGCGCGGGCTCGCCAGCCTGGGACTGGACGGCGTCCGCCTCGACGACACCCCGGACCGGGCGCAGGAGTTGGCCGCGCGCACGCCGCTGAACGTCGCCCTGTCCGGCGAGGACCACGCGTGGAGCTTCGTGTTCCTGGCCTCCGACCGCGCCCGCGGCATCACCGGCGAAACCGTCCGCCCCGACGGCGGATTCGGGCTGGGCGCACCGCATTGACCCCCCTCGACGAGCAACGCGCGCTGGTGGCACAGGGCTGCCGGGTGGCCGCCGCCCGCGGCCTGGTCGACGGCATCCTCGGCCACCTGAGCCTGCGAGTGGACGACGAGCGGCTGCTCATCCGCTGTCGAAGCGACGCCGACACCGGGGTGGCGTTCACCCGGCCCAGCGACATTCGG
>NZ_LZJJ01000353.1:0-664 GCF_001667625.1 Mycobacterium sp. E1715 | reverse complement strand
GAGTCCGCGCAGCCCGGCCAGGAAGGCGTCGTGGTGGCGTTGCGCCGTGCTGCGGGTGTCGCGGCGCACCGCGTCCTGATCGGGTGTCGCGTCGACCACCGGGATTTCGTCGTCGGGGTTGCACACCCCGGGCGCGGCCAGCTTGGCCAGCATGGCCTCGATGGCGGCCCGCAGCTCCGGGGTGACCAGCCCGCTCAGGCGCGACATGCCGTCGAAGTCCTGGGCGCCCAGGGCGATCCCGCGCTTGCGGGCCCGCTCGGCATCGCTGAATTCCCCGTCGGGGTGCAGCCACTCCCTCAGCCGCTGGGCGTATCGGGCCAGTTCGTCGGGCCGATACCCGGCGGCCTTGGCGGCCAGGTCGGCTTCGGCGGCTTGGCGGGTCAGGGCGTCGATGGCATCCGGCAGGTGGGCCAAGAAGTCGCGGATCACGTTGATGTGGCCCTCGCCGATGCGCCCGGCGCGTTGGCCGACCGGTTGCGCATCACCAAGGCCGAGGCCGCCCGGCGCATCGCCGAGGCCGCCGACCTCGGCGAGCGCCGGGCGCTGACCGGTGAACCGCTGGCACCCAAGCTGACTGCGACCGCGGCCGGCCAACGCGCCGGGCGCATCGGCGAGGGCCACATCAACGTGATCCGCGACTTCTTGGCCCACCTGCCGGATGCCA
>NZ_LZJJ01000352.1:0-1101 GCF_001667625.1 Mycobacterium sp. E1715 | reverse complement strand
GTCGCGGCGGGGGCGGCTCTGTTGGTCAGCCTGAGCGTGCCAACCCTGCGCCGGACCGCCGTCGTCACCGCGATCTTCGCGGCGGTAATCGCGGTGACGGTGCCGGGATTGCTGTTCTTGCTGCACGGTTCGCAAGCCGGCGCGTGGCTCGCCGACCAGCTCACCGCCTTCAACGAGCGGGTGCTCGGCGGGGTTTCGTCGAGCGCGCTCGCCGTGGACGAATCGGCGCTGGAGCGGCTGCGGGAGAACTCCCTGCTGAACCGCTCGATCGCTCAGGCGCCCGTATTCGGCCATGGCCTGGGTTACGCGTATCAGCCGCCGAAAGGTGACGACGAGTTTTCCGCGAAGTTCTATCCCGCCTACTCGCACAACTTCTATCTGTGGTGGCTGGCGAAGGCGGGCACGGTCGGGATGACGGCGTTCGTCGTCTTCGCACTGATCCCGTTGATCCAAGCGGTGCGCTGCCGCACCGCGGCGGCGAAGGTCAGCGTGGCGGTCAGCGCCGGCCTCCTCGCAATATCCTGGGTCTGGCCGTTGCCCGAGATGCCATCGGACGCCTTCGCGCTGGGCATCGCGCTCGGTTCGGCGATGGGGTTCGCCGGCTTGCGCGGCAGGGAGCGCGACGCCAACCCCGCGGTCAACCCCGACGCGGCCGTACTCACGGCACCGTCCGGAGCCCACTGAAGTGGGCACGACGAGCGGCCGACCGGTGTACTTTGACGCCGTGGCCAATCACCTTGGGAGTTAGCCGAATGCGAAATAGCTGCCTGTTCGACCATCCCCGCCACGCGCCGCTGTGCGATCTCATTTCCGGACTGCGATGATCTCCGTCATTCATGTCGGGCCGGGCATCTACAGCTTTGGCGGGACGCAGACCGTGATTCGAGTCATCCGGGACCACAAGATGGGCGCCGACGACATCCGCGTCCTGTCGACGTGGGAAGGGCGGCACCACGCGAAGAACTTCGTGCTGACCGCGCGCGCGGCGGCCGTGCTGGCCCGGGCGCCCCGCACGACGATCGTGCACTTCCACATCTCAGACGGCGGGGCGTGGCTGCGCGAAGGATCGCTGATTCGCCTGGCCAAGGCGCGGGGCCTGCG
>NZ_LZJJ01000351.1:0-1551 GCF_001667625.1 Mycobacterium sp. E1715 | reverse complement strand
CGCCGCTTTGGAAGCGGGCCACAGCGCGGTGGTGACCGCGCGCCGCGTCGACTCGGTGCGCGACTTCGCCGACGAGTTCGGTGACCGGGCGAGGGCCGTCGCGCTCGACGTGACGGACCCCGAGCAGATCGCGGCGGCGGTGTCGGCGGCCGACGCGGCGTTCGGCGGCATCGACGTCCTGGTCAACAACGCCGGCCACGGCTACCTGTCCGCCGTCGAGGAGGGCGAGGACGCCGAGGTTCGACAGCTGTTCGAGGTCAACTACTTCGGCGCGGTCAACATGATCAAGGCGGTGCTGCCGGCGATGCGCGCCCGTCGCTCCGGGCACATCATCAACATGTCCTCGATGACCGGCCTGGTCGCCAATCCGCCGAACGCCTATTACTCGTCGACGAAGTTCGCGCTGGAGGCGATCACCGAGGCGCTCGCCACCGAGGTGCGGCCGCTGGGGATCAAGGTGACCGCCATCGAGCCGGGCGCCTTCCGCACCGACTGGGCGACGCGATCGATGAAGGAGTCGAGTACCCCGATCGCCGATTACGTCGACGTGGCGGCGCGCAAGGACCTGATCAAGCAGTTCGCCGATCATCTTCCCGGTGATCCGAGGAAGGTCGCCGAGGCCGTGCTGATGGTGACCACGCTCGACGAGCCGCCGCTGCGGCTGCTGCTGGGCCGTGACGTGCTCAAGGCCATGCGCGACAAGCTCGCCGCGCTGTCATCGTCGATCGAAGAGTGGAAATCCGTCACCAAGGACGTGAACTTCGCGGATTAGCGGCGACTTTGGGTGTCATCAGAGGTCCTCACTCG
This sequence comes from Mycobacterium sp. E1715, assembly GCF_001667625.1. Lineage (NCBI taxonomy): Bacteria > Bacillati > Actinomycetota > Actinomycetes > Mycobacteriales > Mycobacteriaceae > Mycobacterium > Mycobacterium sp. E1715. The sequence goes on along the minus strand of NZ_LZJJ01000351.1, from coordinate 744 downwards.
TCGAGGAACACGGCGTGCTCGTCCACCGCGTCGCGCCCGATGCGCAACCTGTTGGCGGGGAAATCGGGGTCGGAGTAGCCGATGGACAGGCCGCACAGGATGTTCAGCTCCGGCGGAATGTTCAGCTGCTCGCGCACCACGTCGGGGTACCCGGCGATCGCCACCTGCACGCAGCTTCCCAACCCGCGCGCGGTCAGGGCGAGCAGCAAGGTCTGCAGGAACATACCCACTCCCATGCTGTCGGCGTAGCCGAGGTCGCGATGCATGCACACGATGGCACCCAGCGGGGCGCGGAAGAACTCCCAGTTGCGCAACACGGCGATACGCCGCGCCTCGCTGTCGTGGCGGGCGATGCCCATCGAGCCGTACACGTGTGCGCCGGTGTCGCTGCGGAAATGGGCGAACTCGGCAGGCAGCTGCGGTACCCGGGGCGGTTCGGCGCGGGCCTTTTCCAGCATCGCGGTCACCAACCGGTCGCGGGCGGCGCCGGCGACGAAAACCAGGTGCCATGGCTGCACATTGGAGTTCGACGGCGCGCGCATGGCCAGCTCCAGCGATTCCCGCACCAGGTGGCGCGGCACTGGGTCGGGCAGGAACAGCCGCGTCGAATGCCGCTCCCGGATGGTGTCTTCCAAGTCGTACATAGCTTCATGGTGTCAGGCCCGCGGCGATCGTGAGCGCGGCGGAGCCGGGCGAAACGGGTCGTTACGTCAAACGGGTTCGTCGTCGTCGGTGTCGCGGAGG
>NZ_LZJJ01000350.1:0-8135 GCF_001667625.1 Mycobacterium sp. E1715 | reverse complement strand
GACGCATTGGTCAATGACTCGGAGAGCAGGGCGGCCAGCCGGTCGGCGTTGGCGTCCAGCGCGGCGTAGACGGCCGCGTCGGCGGCGCGCAGCGTCGCCAGGCCGGCGGCCACCGCCACCGGGTTACCGGACAGCGTCCCGGCCTGATACACCGGACCCAGCGGCGCCAGCCGCTCCATCACCTCGGTGCGGCCGCCGAACGCCGCCGCGGGCAGCCCGCCGCTCATCACCTTGCCGAAGGTGAACAGGTCGGCGTCGACCGGATCGATTCCGTACCAACCGCTTCGGCTCACCCGGAAGCCGGTCATCACCTCGTCGACGATCAGCAGCGCGCCGTGCTCGGCGGTGATCGCGCGCAGCGCGGCGTTGTAGCCGGCCGCGGGCGGGACGACGCCCATGTTGCCGGGGCTGGCCTCGGTGATCACCGCGGCGATCTGGTCGCCGAGCTCCGCGAAGGCCTGCCGCACCGCGTCAACGTCGTTGTAGGGCAACACGATCGTGTCGGCGGCCGCTGCGCCGGTGACCCCGGGCGAGGACGGCAGCCCCAACGTCGCCACGCCTGATCCCGCGTCGGCGAGCAGCGCGTCGGCGTGGCCGTGGTAGCAGCCGGAGAACTTGACGATCTTGGGCCTGCCGGTGAACCCGCGGGCCAGCCGGATCGCGCTCATCGTCGCCTCGGTGCCGGAGTTGACCAGCCGGATCCGCTCCACGGGCGCCACCCGGCCGATGATCTCGGCGGCCAGCTGGCTCTCCGCCGGGGTGGGGGCGCCGAACGACAGGCCGGACGCGGCGGCCCGGGTGACGGCGTCGACGACGGCGGGGTGCGCGTGCCCCAGGATCATCGGGCCCCACGAGCAGACCAGGTCGACGTAGCGATTGCCGTCGGCGTCGGTGAGCCAGTACCCGTTGGCCTCGGTGATGAAGCGCGGGGTCCCGCCCACCGCGGTGAACGCCCGCACCGGGGAGTTCACCCCGCCGGGGATGACGGCGCAGGCGTCGGCGAACAGCCGGGCCGACGCCGTCGTCATCGCGGCGTGCGCGGTCGCCCGGTCACTGCTTCCCATGACAACCAGTGTCCCAGCCCCTGCGGCCGGTACAACTACAGGGTGTAGCAGGACGGGTCAGGCGTCGCCCTGCGATCCGGCTTGCTGGGCGGCCTGGAAATGATGGCGGGCGGCTTCGCGCTCTTTTTCCGCCGCCCGCCGGTGCGCCTCGACGTCCCCGAGGCGCTCGTCGGCCGCCCGCTCGTGCACCTCGGCGGCGCGCTCGTGGGCGACGGCGGCCTCGTAGTGCCGGTCCCGGTCGCGGCGGTGCGCCTCGTGATCCCGCTCGTGGGCGTGCCTGGCGCGGTCGGTCGCGAGCTCGACGTCTTCGAGCGTGATGGGTTTGCGCGCAGCCAGGGCTTCACCCCTGCGCTTGAGCTCGTCGGCGCGCTGGGCCGCCTCGTTACCCGGCGAATCACCCATGTTCAGACACTAGACCCGTTCGGTGTGAAAAGTTGGGTTGATGCCGGGCGGTTGCCGCGAGTTGGATGGCGGTATGCAGATGCCACAGAGTCTCGCCCGGTTCAACCGTCGCGTCACCAACCCGATGCAGCGGCTGTGGGCCGGCTGGCTGCCGCCTTTCGCGATCGTGGAACACGTCGGCCGCCGCTCGGGCAAGCCGTACCGCACCCCGGTGAATGTCTTCAGCGCGGAGGTCGACGGCAAGCCCGGGATCGCGATCCTGCTGACCTACGGCCCGGACCGGGACTGGCTGAAAAACCTGACAGCCGCGGGCGGCGGGCGGATGCGCCGCAACGGCAAGAGCTTCGGCATCGCGGACCCGCGGGTCGTCAGCAAGGCCGAAGCGGCGACCCACGTCAGCCCCGGAGCGCGGCCGATTTTCGCGCGGCTGCCGTTCGAGGACGCGGTGCTGCTGACCAAGACCGAGTGAGGTGGCTGCCCGCACGCCCGCGTGGCTCCGGCGTCCGGGCAAGCGGCTGATCCAGGTCGGTCAAATCGACACCCGCACGGCGTGCGCTCGACATGGTCAACCGGACGCCAGTTGGCTGAGCACGCGCAGAAAAGCGGATCGGTCGCTGGAGGACAGCTGCCCAAGCCAGCGCTCCTCGGCTTCTCGAATGTCGCGCTGCGCGGCACTTCTGATCGAGCGTCCGGCGTCGGTGATCGCAAGCAGGCGCGCGCGACGGTCGTCGGGATCGGGTGAGCGTTCGATGTAGCCGTGCTCCTGCAGCTCGTCGAGCGTGGGAATGATGCGCGTCTTGTCGGCGCCGACCGCCTCGGCGAGCGCCGCTTGCGTGCGAATCGGCGACCCGTCAAGCGCGCCGAGTATGACGTAACCCCACATCGACAGGCCGTGCGCCGCCAGCACCGGCCGCTCGGCGGCTACGGCTTGGCGGGCCAGCGGCACGAGCATCGCCGCGAGATCTGGACGGTTCGACTTTCGGCCCATGTCGTGATGATAGAGTTTGCCAGATTATAAGCGTCGTCATATCATCTACATTCGCTTATTATTTAACGTGTTCCCCGTACCCGCGCCCGCCGATCGCACCGTTACGCACTCGTCGCGACCGCCATTCGACATAGGAGCTCGCCATGACCACAACCCGATCCGACGCCGTCCGTGGTGACGATGGACGTCCAGCGACCGACGGGGCGGCCGGCCAGCCGCCGATCACACCAGGGGCCGGACTCATCAGCACCGACTGGCTGCCGGGCCCCTGCGACTCAACCCGGTTGCCGGTCGTGGTGAGCTACACCGACTTTCACGCCGAATCGGAGAAGGATTGGCAGCAGGTCGCCGAGCTAGGTGTGAAGCTGGCGGAAAGTTGGCCGATTATGCAAGGCGCCGTCGGGCTGTGGCTGTGGGGCAAACCCGCCGAGTGGCGCGGTGGATCGCTATCGGTCTGGAACAACGGAAGCGATTTACGCCGATTCATCCGTTGGCCCGTGCACGCCGAAATCATGAGGAACTGGCGGGGACGGCTGCGGGTGCAGTCGGCGAGTTGGGCCGACGAGCGATTCGTCCCGACACTGACATGGCATCGCGCCGAGGAGCACATGCGGATACCCCGCCGCGTGTGAACGTCAGTCGTCAGCGGCGATCGCGCGGCGAGTACCGATTCGGCTACGGACCCGGGCAACGACGTACAGCCCGACCACGACGGCCCACGACAGCAGGCTGAGCCAGAGCTGGCTGCGCGCCGAGCGGTCGAACGCCATCTGCACCAGCACGGCGGTGATTCCGGCGAGGGTGAGGATGGAAAGTACCGGAAAGAACCACATCTTCACCCGCAGCTTTGCGGCGGGGGTGCGGCGGCGCAGGATGATCTGCGACAGCGCGATCAGCCAGTAGACGAACAGGATGACGGCGCCCGACGAGTTGAGCAGGAAGAGGAACACGGTGTTGGGCGCGACGCGCGCCATGACGACGCAACCGAATCCGACCGCCGAGGAGCACAGGATCGCGATGTGCGGAACCCCCCGCCCGCTGAGCCTGACCAATCGCGCCGGGGCCTCACCGCGGCCGGCGAGCACGAACAGCATGCGCGACGCCGTGTAGAGCCCCGAGTTCAGGCAGGACAGCACCGCCGTGAGCACCACCGCGTTCATCACCTGGTCGGCGCCGCGCAATCCCAGGTGGTGCAGCGCGGCCACATAGGGCGAGGCACCGAGTTCCACTGAGTCCCAGGGCAATATCGCCACCAGCAGAAAGACCGAGCCGACGAAGAAGACGCCGATCCGCGCCACCACCGACCTGGTCGCCTTCTGCACCGCGAGCTCGGGGTCCCGGCTTTCGGCGGCGGCCACGGTGACGATCTCGGCGCCCACCATGGAAAAGATCACCACCACGATCGCGGCGAAGACGGCCCCCACGCCCTTGGGAAAGAATCCGCCGTGCGCGGTGAGGTTGCCCAGGCCGCCGGGATGGCCGGGCACCAGGCCCAGGACGAACGCGGCGCCGATGCCGAGAAAGACCACGATGGTCGCGACTTTGATTCCGGCGAACCAGAATTCGAATTCACCGAAGGACGACACGGAGAACAGGTTGGTCGCGGTCATCAAGATCATCAGGCCCAGCGACAGCAGCCACAGCGGGGCGTGAAACCAGTAGTTGAGGACCTTCCCGCCGGCGACCGCCTCGAAGCCGACCACGATCACCCAGAAGTACCAGTACAGCCAGGCGACCGAAAAGCCCGCCCAGCCGCCCAGCGCCCTGCCCGCGTAATCGGCGAACGATCCGGTCGACGGGTTCGCCGCGGCCATCTCCCCCAGCATGCGCATCACCAGGACGATCAGCAGGCCGCACAGCGCGTATGTCAGGAACGCCGCGGGGCCGGTGTCCTTGATCACCACGCCGGAGCCGACGAACAGGCCGGCGCCGATCACCCCACCGAGGGCGATCATGCTGAGCTGGCGCTGCGACAACCCTTGGCGCAGTTGCGGAGTGCCGACCATCGCTCCTCGCCCCCGCCCGGTGAACCGCGGTCAGTCCAACCGGGTGGCCACCACGGACCACACCGGGAGGTGCACCCGGTGGTCCTCCAGAAGGGGGTCGATGACGCCCAGCCGGTGCACCAGCGGCCGCATCCGCTGCAGGATCTCGCCCTGCTGCTCGGAGGCGAACTCCTTCATGGCGTCGAACGTCTCCTTCAGGAAGCGGGCCTGATACGTCGTGCCGCCCAGGTAGTCGATGCGCCATCCGTTGGCACCGAACACCCGCTCGAAGTTATCGGCGGGGATGGCCGTCCACTGCAGGCCGTTGACGTTGTGGGGGCTGAACTCGAACATGTACAGCCGGGCTCCGGGTTTGGTGGCGCGGTGCAGCGCCTGGGCGTACCGCGTCTGGACGACCCCGTCGTTGAGGAACACGTGATAGAAGGCGCTGTCCACCACCGTGTCGAAGCGGCCCTCGAACCCCTCCAGCTTGGTGGCGTCGGCCACCTGGAAATCGACCTGGACGCCGGCCCGCTCCGCGTTGCGTTTGGCTTGCTCGATGGCCGAGGGTGAGTCGTCGATGCCGGTCGCCGAATACCCCTGCGCCGCAAAGTGAATGGCATGGTAGCCGGGACCGGTGCCGGGATCGAGCACCTCGCCGCGGATCCCGCCGTAGGCCACCAGCTGCTGCACCGCCGGCTGCGGGCCGCCGATGTCCCACGGGATCCGCCGGCCGGCGTGCTCGGCCTCGTCGTACAGCGGTTCGAAACCGGCGACGTTCGCGTCAGTCATCTCTTCTCGCTTCCTCGCGGCTGCCGACTGCGAACGAGACTACTGCGCGGAGGGCTCAGAGGTGCAGGTCTTGCTCCCGGATCGCCGCCGTGGCGAGCACGCTGATGACGGCCGTCGCCACCAGGTACCCACACGCCAGCCACGGCGCGCCACCGAGGGCCGCGATCAGCGCGGTCATGATCATCGGGGTCACCCCGGAGGCGTAGATGCCCGAGAACTGATAGACGAACGACAAACCGGTGTAACGGGTGCTGGTGGGATACAGCGACGAATACAGCGTGCCCTGCGCCCCGTAGAACAGGGCGTGCACCACACCGAACACGATGATCAGCGCCACCCCGAACCAGACCAGGTTCCTCGTGCCGAACAGCGCGAAGGCGGGAAACGCCGCGATGCCGTAGCAGGCGACGCCGGCCAGATACACCCGGCGGGCGCCGAACCGGTCGGTCAGCGCCCCGGACACGGGCAGCAGCACCGCCATCAGCAGGGCCGCGATGGTCACCACCACCAGCACCGACACCCGATTGAACCCCAGCGCGCCGGTGGCGTAGCTGATGGCGAACACGCCCCAGGTGTTGAACGCCGAGCCCTCCGCCCAGCGAGACAGCAAGCCCAGCACGGTGTTTCGCCGGGACCGGGGTTCGCGCACGATCTCGCGGATCGGCACGGTGGCGGTGGCCTCGAGGTCACGCAGCTCCCGGAAGGCGGGTGTCTCCTCCACCCGGAGCCGCACCACGACGCCGATCACGACGAGCACCAGGCTGAGCAGAAAACCGATGCGCCAGCCGTAGGCGAGGAATCGGGCCGGTCCCAGGGCGATCTGCAGGAACGCGAATATGCCTGTGCCCAGAGCCAATCCGAGCGCCAGTCCGATTTGCGGAATCGCCCCGAACCGGCCGCGGCGGCCGGCGGGACTGTGCTCCACCGCCAACAGCACCGCGCCCGCCCACTCGCCGCCGAGGGCGAACCCCTGCAGGATCCGCAGCGCCAACAACAGCAGGGGCGCCCACACCCCGATCTGGGCGGCGGTGGGCAACACCCCGATCAGCGCGGTGGCGACGCCCATGATCAGCATGGTCAGCGCCAGGCTGCGCTTGCGACCGATCCGGTCGCCGATGTGGCCGAACACCAGCCCGCCGACCGGCCGCATGACGAACCCGACGGCGAAGGTGGCGAACGCCAGGAGTGTGCCGACCAGCGAGCTCTCGCTGGGGAAGAAGACCTTGTTGAACACCAGGCCCGCCGCGGTCGCGTAGAGGAAGAAGTCGTACCACTCCACGGTCGTGCCCAACAGGCTGGCCGCGACGACGACGCGCAGGCGCCGGCGTTGCTGCGCGCCGGACTCGTCGACCGCGCCGGCGGTCGCGCCGAGGGGCACGCCGGTCGCGGGCGCCGGCAAGGTAGCCGCCATGGCCTTAGTGGGCCGAGGCGACCGCGAACGGCGTCGCCGAGACCGGGTGGGCTTTACGGTTCGGGTGGTGCCACAGGCCCATCCGCTCCAGCAACGGCAGCACGCCCTCGCCGAACCAGTAGGCCTCTTCCAGGTGCGGATACCCGGACAGGATGAAGTGGTTGATGCCGAGCTTGGCGTATTCGGCCAGCCGCTCGGCGACCTCGGCGTGCGACCCGACCAGCGCGGTGCCCGCGCCGCCGCGGACCAGTCCCACCCCCGCCCACAGGTTGGGGCCGACCAGCAGCCGATTGCTGCTGCCGCCGTGCAGGTCCAGCATGCGGCGCTGACCCTCCGACTCGCTGCGCGCCAGGCTGGCCTGCACCCGCTCGACGTCGGCCGGGTCGACGGCGGCCAGCAACCGGTCGGCCTCGGCCCACGCCTGCTCGGACGTATCGCGGCTGATGACGTGAATCCGCAACCCGTACTGCAGGATTCGGCCGGCATCGACGGCCAGGCCACGCACCCAGTCCAGCTTCTGGCCGACCGCCTTGACCGGTTCGCCCCAGGTGAGATACACGTCGGCATGCTGGGCCGCGACCGGCCCGGCCGACGCCGACGATCCGCCGAAGAACACCGCGGGCACCGGGTCGGGCGGGTTGTTCAGCTGCGCACCCTCGACGTGAATGTGCTCTCCGGCAAAGGTCACCGGCGTCTTCGACGTCCACAGCCGGCGCACCACGTCCAAGAATTCGGCGGTGCGCGCATACCGGGCTTCTTTGCCCAGGAAGTCCCCGTAGGCCCGTTGCTCGTGGGGTTCGCCGCCGGTGACGACGTTGAGCAGCAGCCGGCCACCCGAGTGGCGCTGGTAGGTCCCGGCCATCTGGGCGGCCAGCGTGGGGCTCAGCAACCCGGGCCGGAAGGCCACCAGAAACTTCAGGGTTTCGGTGGCCTCGACCAGCATCGCCGTCGTCAACCACGCGTCCTCGCACCACAATCCGGTGGGGGTGAGCACGGCCTCGAAGCCGTTGTCCTCGGCGGCCGCGCAGATCTGGTGCAGATAGCGCAACGTGGCGGGCCGGTCGCCGGACATCGGCGTGCCGTGTCCGCCCGCCACCAGGTTCCGGGAATCACCGTAGGTCGGCAGAAACCAGTGGAACGCCAGACTCATCCTCAATCCTCTTTCAATCCACGACGGGAAGCACGAAAGCTCCATCCTGCGAAACTTGCGTGCGGGCCGCGAGGGTTGAAAACGTCGAGATTGCATCCCCGGTCGGCGGCGGTCGCCCCGGTCCGAGCGCGCGCTGCTCGTGGTCCATTCGCCCGCCCGCGCCGTCGCCGCGATCGGCCGCTCTTCCGTTGCGGCGCAATGGTTTACGGTCGGAACGGCAGCGCATTGGCACCCCGGCCGGCGCCATGATGATGGCCGTATCACGACGCCGCAACTCGGCCGCCTCGCGCCGCCCGAGGCGGCGAATGGGTGCACCGCAGGTAACCGGTTGGAGACCGACAGG
>NZ_LZJJ01000349.1:0-3734 GCF_001667625.1 Mycobacterium sp. E1715 | reverse complement strand
GACGAAGGCGCCATCGGGAGCGCGGATGCCCAGGGCTGCGTAGCGGCAGGCGGTCAGCTCCATCGCCCCCTTGACGATTCGGTGCAGGGTCACGTCGAGGTCGAGGTCCGAACCGATTTCGCTGATGACCCGAACCAGTTGTTCCATCTGGTCGCGGGCTTCCACCAGCTCGTCGAGCTGCTCATGGATCTGGCTGACCAACTCACGCCGGCCCTGCCAGGTGAACGCCGAACCACCTCCCCCTTCATTGCCCATGGATACAAACCTAACGGTTCAGACTGGCCGGCCCTAGGGTGGCGGTGGGCTTCGGCGCGAAGCGAGCTTTACTCGATCTTGACCATGCATTGAATCGCCGCACCGACGATGACTGATGTGAGTACGCTTCCATCGGTGGAACTGGGGGTTTTGGGACCTCTGCAGGTTCGGCTAGGCGGGGCGCCCGTCGTCATCCCGGGCGCCAAACCCCGCGCGATCCTTTCGATGCTGGGGCTGCACGGCGGGTCCGTCGTCGCGGCCGACACGCTGGTCGAACTGCTCTGGGGCGAGGACCCACCGCGCACCGCGGCCAAGGCGCTGCAAACCCACATCTCGTCCTTGCGTCGCGCGCTGGGTGACGGCTTCGTCTTGACGGCGGGCGCGGGCTGGACCCTGGCCGAGACGCAGGTGGACGCCGCGCGGTACAAGTCGGCCGCCCGGCTGGGACGCGACGCCGCCGCCGCCGGTGACATCGGCCAGGCGGTGGCCCGGTTCGAGGAGGCACTTGCCCTCTGGCGCGGGATCCCGGAGCTGCCCGACAGCCGGCGAGGGACCTCCGAGAAAACGCGGTGGATCGAGGGCCATGCGGCGCTGGTGGAGGATCGCGCCGACGCGCTGCTCGCGACCGGCCGGGCCGCGGAGATCATCGGGGAGCTCGAGGCCGCCGTCGCCGACGCGCCGCTGCGTGAGCGGCGGTGGGGCCAGCTCATGCTCGCGCTGTATCGCGCCGGCAGGCAGGGCGAAGCGCTTGGCGCATACCAGCGTGCGCGCGCGCTGCTGGCCGACGAATTGGGCGTCGACCCCGGCCCCGAGCTCCGCCGGCTGGAGGCCGCGATCGTCGCACAAGACTCCTCGCTGGAAACACCTGCCGCACAGCAGCTTTCGTCGGTCACTCGTGCTGTCACCTTCCTGCTGACCGACATCGAAGGGTCGACGGCCGCGTGGGAGGCGGACGCGGCGGCCATGGCGGTGGCACTGGCACGACACGACGAGCTCGTCGAACAGGTCGTGACGTCGCGCGGGGGGCGGCTGATCAAGACGCGCGGCGAGGGTGACGCGACGTTCTCGGTTTTCGATCGGCCCTCGGCGGCTGCCGCCGCGGCTATCGAGCTTCAAGACGCGATCGTGCACGAGCCGTGGGCGCTGCGTGAGCCCATGCGTATCCGCGTGGCTTTGCACACCGGGGAGGTCGAGCTCCGCGACGGCGACTACTTCGGTCGCGCCGTCAACCGCGCCGCTCGCCTGCGGTCGCTGGCCGCCGGCGGGCAGATCCTGTGCTCGGGCGCGACGGCGGAGCTCGTCATCGACTCGCTGCCCGACGACGTTGTGCTGGCCGACCTGGGAACTCGCCAACTGCGCAACCTTGCGCGCCCGGAACACGTTTTCGAGCTTCAACTGCTCACCGCCGACGACCCCGGTCCGGCGGCTACCACCGAGCCGCCGCTGGAACGCCCCAGCCTGCCTGCGGTGCTCGCCGGGCGCGGCCCGTTCGTCGGGCGGGGCCACGAGCTCGAGCGACTGGCTTCGGGCTGGCAGACCGCGCTCGCCGGGGGGACCAACGCGATGCTGATCGCCGGGGAACCGGGGGTCGGCAAGACACGCCTGGCCGGCGAGTGGTCCCGGCAGGCCCACGACCAGGGCGCACTCGTGATCTACGGCCGATGCGACGAGGACCTCGGCGCCCCGTACCAGCCCTTCGCGGAAGCGCTGCGTTCGCTGGTGCCGTGCCTGGGTGCAAGCGGGCTCCGCGGGCTGCGTGGCGTGGAGGCGCTACTCACGCTCATTCCCGGGCTGACCGATGTCCTCCCCGATCTGGCGGCACCGACGCGGGCCGATCCGGACACAGAACGCTATGCGCTGTTCGACGCGGTCGTCGCGCTGCTGGCGATGGCTTCCGCGCGCGCGCCCGTCGTGCTGATCCTCGACGACCTGCACTGGGCGGCCAAGCCCACGCTGCTGCTGTTGCGGCATCTGCTGCGTTTCGGTGAGCAGGCCCGGCTGCAGATCATCGGCACGTATCGCAGCACGGATCTCGACCGCGCCCACCCGCTGGCCGCGATGCTCGCCGACTTGCACCGCGACGGCACCGCCAGCCGTTTGGCGCTGAGCGGTCTCGACGAGGACGACGTGACCGCTTACGTCGCGGAGGCCGGCTACAACGACGAAGAGCTGGCCCGGGCATTGGCCTCGGTCACCGGAGGCAACCCCTTCTTCCTCATCGAGGCGCTGCGCCACGTGGACGAAAGCGGCGGCCGCTGGGACCAGAGCACCCTGCCCCAGGGGGTGCGCGAGGCGGTGAGCCGCCGTCTTTCGCGGCTTCCGGCAGAGGCCAACAAGGCGCTCGCCGCAGCCGCTGTCGTCGGGAGCCGGTTCGCGCTGGAACTGGTCGAACGCGTGGTCGGCGACGACCTGGTCGATGCGTTCGACGAGGCGTGTAAGGCAGGCATCGTCATCGAAGAGCCCGGCGGCCGGTACCGGTTCAACCATGCGCTGGTTCGGCAGTCGCTGCTGGCCGAATTGCCGTCGGTGCGGCGCATGCGGTTGCACCAGCGCATCGCCACCACGTTGGAAAGCGAGCCCGGCGCCGACGAGGAACTGCTCGCCGAACTGGCGTATCACTACTTCGAATGCGCGTGGGCGGGCAACGCGGCGAAGGCGGTCGAATACTGCCGGCGCGCGGCGGATCAGGCGATGACGCGGCTCGCCTACGAGGGCGCGGCCGACCTCTACGACCGCGCATTGCACGCCCTTGAAGAGATCGACGACGAGCTGCCCGACCGCGACGACCAGGTTGCCGCGCTGCTGATCGCGCGCTGCGAGGCCCTGCTGGCCGCGGGTGACGTGGCGTCGGCGGCCAGTGCCGTCGCTCAATTGCAAACGGCCACGGTCGATTCCGCCCAACTTGCGGCATGGGCGACATGCTTCGACGGCCAATTGTCGATGCTGGTTCACCCCGAGCGGCTCGACGAGGTCGAGGCCGCGGTGGGCGCCGCCGCCAACAAACTGGCGGAATTGGGCGATGCCGCAGGAGAAGCGAAGGCGCACACCGTTCGTGCCGGGTGCCTGGCCCGGCTGGGCAGGATCGGCGACTGTGAGATCGCCCTGGACGACGCCCTCACGGCGGCGCGGCGCGCCCGTGAGCACCGCCGGGTGAACGCGGTGCTGGCGCAGGCGCCACTGGCCGCGCTCTGGGGCCCCAACCCGGTGCCGCGCGCAGGAGGCCGGTGCCTGGACGTGGTGCGGCTGCTGCGCATCACCACCGACTCGCCCGCGGTCGAGGCGACGTCGACACGCTGCCAGGCGGTGTTGGAGGCCTTCCGCGGGCGGGCCGCGGCGGCGCGACGCATGATCGACTCGGCCCGCCGCACCGTCACCGAGCTCGGCCTTCGCCATGCCCTCGTCGAGGTCGAGCAATTCGCCGGAATCGTCGAGCTGGTGGTCGACGAGCCGGCCGCGGCCGAGGCGTACCTGCGCAAGGC
>NZ_LZJJ01000348.1:0-763 GCF_001667625.1 Mycobacterium sp. E1715 | reverse complement strand
ACTTCATGTAGCGGTCGTAGACCTCTTGCGACTGGATGGCGATGGCCTCGTCGCGGTTCGCCTCGAGGGCGGCCGCCCACGTCTCCAGGGTGCGCGCGTAGTGCAGCTGCAGTGAGTGCACCCGGGTCAGCTCGAAGCCGGCCGTTACGGCGTACTCCCCGACGGTCTGCGGGGTCGGGAGCCAGCCCCCCGGGAAGATCTCGGTGAGGATGAACTGCGAGAAGTGCACGATCTCGTGCGTCAGCGTCATGCCCCGCGCCCTGGCCTCCTTGAAGGAGGGGCGAACGATGGTGTGCAGCAACATGATTCCGTCGGACGGCAGCACCTGGTAGGCCATCTTGAAGAAGCGGCCGTAGCGCTGGCGGCCGAAGTGCTCGAAGGCGCCGATCGAAACGATGCGGTCGACCTTGTCGTCGAATTCCTCCCAGCCCTGCAACCGGACTTCGACGGAGCGGTCGGTGGGGATGGCGGCCATTTTGGCCTTACTGTAGGCAAACTGGTTGCGACTCAGCGTGATCCCGATCACGTTGACGTCATATTTCTCGATCGCCCGGTGCAGCGCTCCTCCCCAGCCGCAACCGATGTCGAGTAGCGTCATCCCCGGCTCGAGATTCAACTTGCCCAGCGCCAGATCGAACTTCGCATTCTGCGCCTCTTCGAGCGTCATGCCCTCGCGTTCGAAATAAGCGCACGTATAGCCCATTGTCGGATCTAGGAACAGGGCAAAAAACTCGTCCGAAACGTCGTAGATGGATTGCGATTC
>NZ_LZJJ01000347.1:0-11440 GCF_001667625.1 Mycobacterium sp. E1715 | reverse complement strand
ACGCCCGCGACCTGCTGGCCGATGCGCAGGCGCCCGGCTACCCGACGAGCCTCACCGAGCACCCCAAGGCCGCCCTGTCGATCTCGATGGGTTTCGCCCCCGACGACGAGCTCGGCTCCCACGACCTGCGGCTGTGGCGCGAACTCGAGTTTCCCGGTACCAACGGGCAAGTCTCGGCCCTGGGCTTGGCGACGTTCTACAACGTGCTGGCGCAGGAGAAGGTGCTCAGCCGTGAGCACATGGACCTGGTGCGGGAATGTCAGGGCGGGCTGGACACCGATCTGGTGCTGGGGCCGCGGGTGGCCGACCACGGGTGGGGGCTGGGATACATGCTCAATCAACGGTGCGTCAACGGGCCCAACCCCCGGATCTTCGGCCACGGCGGGCTGGGCGGCTCCTTCGGTTTCGTCGATCTGGAACACCGGATCGGCTACGCGTACGTGATGAACCGCTTCGACGCCACCAAGGCCAACGCCGACCCGCGCAGCCTCGCCTTAAGCAACGAGGTCTACGCGGCGCTCGGGGTCGTCTAACGCTTGTGAAAACGCGCCCCGCCGGTTCGGCAGGGCGCGTTCGTCGTTGCGCGGATCAGGGGTGCCAGCCGGGCGGCCCGGGCGGCCCGGGTGGGCCCCATGGCCCAGGAGGCGGTGGCGGACCCGGATGTCCCCACCCCGGAGGTCCCGGTGGCCCCCCGCGCCAGTCGTGGCAGCTGTTCCAGTCCCAGTTGTTGCCCCAGCCCGGATCCCAAAACTCACCCGGGCACCACTGCGGGAAGGGTCCGGGATGCGCTGCCGCTTCAGTAGCGACGCCCAAGCCCGCCAGCCCCAACCCGCCAATCGCGATAGCCGTTGCGGCCAAACGAGGAATTGTTTTCATAACCTAACCAATACCCCGGTGGCCGCCACCCCTAAACAGTGAACGCGAACGTTTCTTGGTGCGAAATTCCCGCCGTTGCGGCCGCGTCACTTCTGGCAGGTCGGGCACCAGAACACGTTGCGGCCTTCCAAGACGGCCGTGCGGATCGAATCCCCGCAGACGCGGCAGGCCTCGCCGGCGCGGCGGTACACGTATGTCCTGGGCCGCCCGGCCCGATACGACGGCGGCCCGTGGTCGTGCTCGGGCCGCACGACCACGATCTTCCCGCGGCGTAAGCCGACCTTCATCAGCGCGACCAGATCGGTCCATGCCGCGTCGAACTCCCCTTCGCCGACGTCTCGGCCGGGGCGGAACGGATCGATGTGGTGGCGGTAGAGCAGCTCGTTTCGGTAGACGTTGCCCACGCCCGCGACGATGGTCTGATCCATCAACAACGCGCCGATAGGCCTGCGGGACTTCGTAATTCGATTCCAAGCCCAGGACGGGTCGGCGTCGTTGCGCAACGGATCGGGGCCGAGCTTGGCGAGGACGTCGGACACCTGGCCCTCGTCGATCACCTCGCAGACGGTCGGTCCGCGCAAGTCGGTGCCGTAGTCCGCGCCGACCATGCGCATCCGCACCTGCCCGACCGGTTCCGGGAGGACCCTCCCCTCGCGTGGCCATTCGGTGAAGGCGCCGTAAAGGCCGAGATGGACGTGCACGATCGGCCCGCCGTCGTAGTGGTGGAAGAGGTGTTTGCCCCAGACACTGGTGCGGCGCAGCACGCGGCCGTCCACCACGGCCGAGTCGACGAAACGGCCCTGCGGGCTCGACACCGCCACGGGCGCGCCACCGAATCGGCGCTGGTGCAGCCGGGCCAGCCGGTGCAGGGTATGCCCTTCGGGCATGGCTTACGCCGGCGCGCCGGGCACGGGCGGCGCCTGGTGGGTGCGCTCGTATTCGGCGAGAATGTCGATACGCCGTTGGTGGCGTTCGGCTTTCGACCATTGCGCGCTCAGGAAGGCGTCCACGATGGCCAACGCCTCCTCGACGGTGTGCATGCGCCCGCCGATGCCGATCAATTGGGCGTTGTTGTGTTCGCGGGCCAGCGTCGCCGTCTCGACGCTCCACGCCAGCGCGCAGCGAGCCCCGGGCACCTTGTTGGCCGCGATCTGTTCGCCGTTACCCGACCCGCCCAGCACGATGCCCAGGCTGTCCGGGTCGGCCACCGTTCGGGTCGCCGCGGCGATGCAGAACGCCGGGTAGTCGTCCTCGGCGTCATAGGTGAAGGCGCCGCAATCGATCGGCTCGTGCCCGGCCCCTTGGAGGTGGGCGATGATGTGCTGCTTGAGCTCGAATCCGGCGTGGTCAGAGCCGAGGTAGAGGCGCATGCCCGCCATCCTTACACAGCCGTGCGCCGCGGCGATCGCAAGCGCGGCGAAGCCGGGCGCAGCACGCCGCCCGACGATCTAGTCGAATTCGGGCTTCTCGGTGCGGGTCCGCTTGAGTTCGAAGAAGTGCGGGTAGGACGCGAAGGTCACCGACGCGTCCCACAGCTTGCCGGCCTCCTCGCCGCGCGGGATCTTCGAGAGCACCGGGCCGAAGAACGCCACACCGTTGACGTGAATGGTCGGCGTGCCGACGTCGTCACCGACCGCGTCCATGCCGGCGTGGTGGCTCTTGCGCAGGGCGTCGTCGTAGGCGTCGCTGGTGGCGGCCTCGGCGAGTTCCGCCGGCAGGCCGGCGTCGGCCAGCGACAGCTTGATGACCTCTTCGAGGTTCTTGTTGTCCTCGTTGTGAATCCGGGTGCCCATCGCCGTGTACAGCGGGTCCAGGACTCCGGCCCCGTGGGCCTGCTCGGCGGCGATCGCCACCCGCACCGGACCCCAGGCGTGCTTCATCATCTCGCGGTACTTGTCAGGCAGCCCTTCGCGGTTCTCGTTGAGAATCGCGAGGCTCATGACGTGGAAGTGCACGTCGATGTTGCGAACCTTCTCCACCTCGAGGATCCAGCGCGACGTGATCCAGCACCACGGGCACAGCGGATCGAACCAGAAATCGGCTTGGTCTTTCCCGGCAGCGTTGTCAGGCATAGCGCAATCCTCTCGTCGGTCAACACACCGTCCAGCACAACCGTAGGCGCCCCGCCCCTGTTCCCGCAGTGCCCGAGATGAGGCCGGGGGACGTAAGTTGGACGCGTGGCCCTTCCTAATCTGACTCGGGACCAGGCCGTCGAGCGCGCCGCCCTGATCACCGTCGACAGCTACCGGATCGACCTTGACGTGACCGACGGCAACGGCGCACCCGGCGACCGCACGTTCCGATCCATTACCACGGTGGTGTTCGACGCGCTGCCCGGCGCCGACACCTATATCGACCTCGCGGCCGAGACGGTGCGCGCCGCCACTCTCAACGGCCACGAGCTCGACGTGTCGGGATACGACGAATCGACGGGCATCCCGTTGCTCGGCCTGCAGAAGCGCAATGTCCTGGAGGTCGACGCGGACTGCCGCTACTCCAATACCGGCGAGGGCCTGCACCGCTTCGTCGACCCGGTCGACGACGAAACGTACCTGTACTCGCAGTTCGAGACCGCCGATGCCAAGCGGATGTTCGCGTGCTTCGACCAGCCCGACCTGAAGGCCACGTTCGAACTGCGGGTGACCGCGCCCTCACACTGGAAGGTGATCTCCAACGGCGCGACGGTGTCTGTGGAGGACGGCACGCACACCTTCGCCACCACCCCGCGGATGAGCACCTACCTGGTGGCCTTGATCGCCGGCCCGTACGCCGAATGGAACGACACCTACACCGACGAACACGGGGAGATCCCGCTGGGCATCTTCTGCCGGGAGTCCCTGGCGCGCCACATGGACGCCGAGCGGCTCTTTACCCAGACCAAACAGGGATTTAGCTTCTACCACAAGAACTTTGGGCTACCGTACGCGTTCGGCAAATACGACCAGCTCTTCGTTCCCGAATTCAACGCCGGCGCAATGGAAAACGCGGGCGCGGTGACCTTCCTGGAGGACTACGTCTTTCGCAGCAAGGTCACCCGGGCCTCCTACGAGCGGCGCGCCGAGACGGTGCTGCACGAGATGGCGCACATGTGGTTCGGGGACCTGGTCACCATGACCTGGTGGGACGACCTGTGGCTCAACGAGTCGTTCGCGACGTTCGCGTCGGTGCTCTGCCAGGCGGAGGCCACCGAATTCACCGAGGCCTGGACGACTTTCGCGACCGTCGAGAAGTCGTGGGCGTATCGCCAGGACCAGTTGCCGTCGACGCATCCGATCGCCGCCGACATCCCCGACTTGGCCGCGGTCGAGGTGAACTTCGACGGCATCACCTATGCCAAGGGCGCCTCCGTGCTCAAGCAGCTCGTCGCCTACGTCGGGCTGGAGCATTTCCTGGCGGGGTTGCGCGACTATTTCCGTAGCCACGCGTTCGGCAACGCGACCTTCGACGACCTGGTCGCCGCGCTCGAGAAGGCGTCGGGCCGCGACCTGTCCGACTGGGGCCAGCAGTGGTTGAAGACGACCGGCCTGAACACGCTGCGGCCGGATTTCGACGTCGACGCCGACGGCAGGTTCTCCCGGTTCGCGGTGACCCAGAGTGGCGCCGCCCCGGGGGCCGGCGAGACGCGGGTGCACCGGCTGGCGATCGGGATCTACGACGACGACGGGGCCGGCAAGCTGGTGCGCGTGCGGCGGGAAGAGCTCGACGTCGAAGATGCCGTCACGGAAGTGCCTGCGCTGGTTGGCGTTTCACGCGGTCAGCTGGTCCTGGTCAACGATGACGATCTGACGTATTGCTCGCTGCGGCTGGACGGCGAGTCGCTGCAGACCGCGCTGGCGCGGATCGCCGACATCGCCGAGCCGCTGCCGCGTTCGCTGGTGTGGTCGGCGGCGTGGGAGATGACGCGCGAGGCCGAACTGCGCGCCCGCGACTTCGTGGCCCTGGTTTCGGGTGGCGTGCACGCCGAAACCGAGGTGGGGGTGGCGCAGCGGCTGCTGCTGCAGGCCCAGACGGCGCTGGCCTCCTACGCCGAGCCGGCCTGGGCACACGAACACGGGTGGCCGCAGTTCGCCGACCGGCTGCTGGAGCTGGCCCGCGCCGCCGAGCCCGGCTCGGATCATCAGCTCGCGTTCGTCAACACCCTGTGCTCGTCGGTGCTGTCGACCCGGCACGTCGTGACGCTGGCGGACCTGCTCGACCACGACCCGGCGGATCTCGGATTGGCCGGCCTCGAGATCGACACCGACCTGCGGTGGCGCATCGTCACCGCGCTCGCCAGCGCCGGCGAGATCGACGCCGACGGGCCCGCGACGCCCTTCATCGACGCGGAGGTGCAGCGCGACCCCACCGCCGCCGGCAAGCGCCACGGCGCCCAGGCGGCGACGGCGCGACCGCAACCTGAGGTCAAGGAGCAGGCCTGGACGACGGTGATCGAGGACGACACCCTGGCCAACATCACGGCCCGCGCCATCATCGCGGGCTTCGCCCCATCGGGTCAGCAGGATCTGCTCGCACCGTTCACGGATCGCTACTTCGCGGCGATCCCGGGCGTGTGGGCGCGGCGGTCCAGCGAAGTCGCGCAAACGGTGGTGATCGGCCTGTACCCGCACTGGAACATCAGCGAGGCCGGCATCGCGGCCGCCGACAAGTTCCTGTCCGACCCGGAGGTGCCGCCCGCGTTGCGGCGGCTGGTCCTCGAAGGCCAGGCCGGTGTGAAGCGGGCCCTGCGGGCGCGCACGTTCGACGCGGCGGACTAGACCGGATGGTGGCGACCCGCCACGCCCGGCTACGCCGCGCTCGCGATCGCCACTAGACCGGATGGTGGCGACCCGCCACGCCCGGCTACGCCGCGCTCGCGATCGCCACTAGACCAAACGGTGGCGACCCGCCACGCCCGGCTACGCCGCGCTCGCGATCGCCACTAGGCCGGAGAGATCCCCGCGCTCATGACGCGGATCGCGCTGACCAGGCCGTCGACCAGGTCACCGCGCTGGAACGCCGAGGTCGCGGCGGCGACCCCCAGCGGCGCCGACGACTCGGCGCCGCGGCCGCGGACCTGCGAGCCGTAGACGACCTCGATGACCTTCTGGTCGGGCGAGACCGCCAGCAGCACGGCGTCGTCCGGCGTGGGCACCTTGGCCAGGATCTCGCGCGCGCGGGCGGCGGTGTCGTTGCCCAGGTCGCCGAGGTAGATGGCGAACCGAGCCTTCGACGCCCGCGAGCCGAACTTAAGGGCGTCATCGATGGCGACGAGGTCCTTGGTCGGGAAGGGGAAATGAACCGACAGCTCGCCCGGCTCGGTCACCCCGGAAAGGCGCCCGCTGGTGGTGATCACCCAGCCGTTGGGCAGCTCGTCGGGCTCGATCGTCGCTAACTCACCACGTGCCACTGGCGCCACCTCCGACTGCGAATTCATGTCCGCCGTGCCCGCCGTGAGCGTGGCCGACGTCTTCGTCCGTGGCCGCCCACAAAATCGGCGGGTGGGTCCACTTCTCCCCCAGCTTGTAGGTCGCCGGGTGCGGTCCCTTGCGAGACCAGATCAGCAGCGCCAGGACGACCACCAGCAGCAACGGTATCCCGATGAAGTACAGGTGAATCTGCAAAAGGCTCACGACGAAAACCGTATCTCACGCGGTGATTCGTCGGCACACTCGGACACGAGATTGGTCAGGCCGCGCCTTCGCCGAGGTAACGCGCCCAGGCCGGATCGAGCTCCTTGACCGTCGAGAGCAGCCGCCAGTGCTGCCCCGTCGGCGGCAGCGGCGTACGGCGCAGCACCCAGCCGAGTTCGGTCAGTAGCTTGTCGCCCTTGCGGTGGTTGCACGTCGAGCAGCACGCGACGCAGTTCTCCCAGGAGTGGTCGCCACCGCGGCTGCGGGGCACCACGTGATCGACCGTGTCGGCCTTGGCCCCGCAGTAGGCGCAGGAGAACCGGTCGCGGTGCATCAGCGCGGCGCGGGTCATCGGGACCCGGGCGCGGTAGGGGACGCGCACATAGGACCGCAGCTGGATCACCGAGGGCACCAGGATCGAGCTGGTGGCCGAGTGGATCACCGGCCCCGCCGGGTCGTGGTGGACCACGTCGGCCTTGCCGCAGATCACCATCACGATGGCCCGGCGCATCGGCAGGGCGGTCAGCGGCTCGTAGGTGGAATTCAGCAGCAGCACGCGCCGGCGGCTCCACACGGATGCGGTGTCTTGGCGGGTGGGGGGATGGCTATCGACGCTATGCAGGCACGACGCGGATGGGGGCCCGGTTAACCCTGCCGCGGCACCGGAACTGCGGTGGCTGCGGCGTCTTTTGCCCTGCGCCATAGATCCTCCGCCGATAGTCCACCATGATTCGCCGCCAATCGCACCCCTATTGCAGGTGAACGGCATGTCGCGCGGGTGAACACCGGGCACACCGTCGGCCCGGCGCGGCCCGGCGCCACCGCGATGGACCACAATGGAGACGATGGATTCCGAGCCCCAGTCCTTCTATGACGCCGTCGGCGGTGCCCCCACGTTCAACGCGATCGTGTCCCGGTTCTACGCCCAGGTCGCCGAGGACGAGATCCTGCGCCAGATCTACCCCGAAGACGACCTGGCGGGCGCCGAGGAGCGGCTGCGGATGTTCCTCGAGCAGTACTGGGGCGGTCCCCGCACCTACTCCGACCAGCGGGGCCATCCCCGGTTGCGCATGCGCCACGTCCCGTTCCGGATCACTCCCATCGAGCGCGACGCCTGGCTGCGCTGCATGCACATCGCCGTCGGCTCGATCGACTCGGAGACCCTCGACGACGAGCACCGGCGCCAGTTGCTCGATTACCTTGAAATGGCTGCCCACTCGCTGGTCAACGCGGCGTTGTGATGTCGGCCCACGACAATGAGCGGGGTGGAATGAGCGCCAAGCCGTGGTGGTCAGACGCGGTGTTCTATCAGGTGTATCCGCGGTCGTTCGCCGACAGTGACGGCGACGGCGTCGGCGACCTGGACGGTCTGACGGCTCGGCTGGAACACCTGGAACGGCTCGGCGTCGACGCGATCTGGCTCAACCCTGTCACCGTGTCGCCGATGGCCGACCATGGCTACGACGTCGCGGATCCGCGCGACATCGACCCGTTGTTCGGCGGGATGGCGGCGTTCGAGCGGCTGGTGGCGGCGGCACACGAGCGGGGCATCAAGATCACCATGGACGTGGTGCCCAACCACAGCAGTTCGGCGCATCCGTGGTTTCAGGCTGCGCTGGCTGCCGGTCCGGGCACCGACGCCCGTGACCGCTACTTTTTTCGCGACGGGCGCGGCTCCGACGGCGAACTGCCGCCGAACAACTGGACGTCGGTGTTCGGCGGGCCGGCCTGGACGCGGGTGATCGAACCGGACGGCAATCCGGGCCAGTGGTACCTGCACCTGTTCGACGCCGAGCAGCCGGACCTGAACTGGGAACACCCGGACATCTTCGACGACTTCGAGAAGACGCTGCGGTTCTGGCTGGAACGCGGCGTCGACGGATTCCGCATCGACGTCGCGCACGGAATGGCCAAGCCGGCCGACCTGCCCGACGCGCGGGGCGACATCAAGGTCCTGCACCACAGCGATGACGACCCGCGCTTCAACCACCCGAGCGTGCACGAAATCCACCGCGGGATCCGATCGATCGTCGATGACTACCCGGGGGCGGTGACCATCGGCGAGGTCTGGGTCATGGACAACGTCCGGTGGGCCGAATACCTGCGACCGGACGAGCTTCATCTCGGCTTCAACTTCCGGCTGACCAAGATCGACTTCGACGCGACCCAAATCCATGACGCCATCCAGAACTCGTTGGCGGCCACCGCGATCGAGAACGCCACACCGACGTGGACGCTGTCCAACCACGACGTCGGCCGCGAGGTCACCCGGTACGGCGACGGTGAGCTCGGGTTGCGCCGGGCGCGCGCCATGGCGATGGTGATGCTGGCGCTGCCGGGCGCGGTGTTCGTCTACAACGGCGAGGAGCTGGGGCTCCCCGACGTGACGCTGCCCGACGAAGTGCTCCAAGACCCGACGTGGGAACGCTCCGGGCACACCGAGCGCGGCCGCGACAAGTGCCGGGTCCCGATCCCGTGGTCGGGCGACGCGCCGCCATTCGGCTTCTCCTCGTCGCCAGCCACCTGGTTGCCGATGCCCAGGGAGTGGGCGGCGCTGACCGTCGAAAAGCAGACCGCCGACCCGAAATCGACCTTCTCGTTCTTCCAGCACATCATCAAATCGCGCAAGGAGCGCACCGAATTCGACGGCGACGGGCTCGAGTGGCTGGACGCACCGCGTGATGCGCTGATCTTCCGCCGCGGCGGCGGTGCGGTGTGCGCGGTGAACGCCGGCCGCCGACCCATCCCACTGCCACCGGGAGAACTCATCGTGACCAGCGCACCGCTGGTCGACGGCAAACTCCCGCCCGACACCGCGGCCTGGCTGGCCTGAGCGACCAAAGGCGCGGCGGAGCAGTAGCTTTCGCATAACGTTCCGGGGTGTCGCTTGCAAGGGGCATACCCGGTGGGGGTACTGTCGTGCCATGGCCGAGATCGAGCCCACCGGTGAAAGGCGCGTCGGTGGATAACACGTTGCGGTGGGTGGTGACGGCGCTCTTCGCCGTCAGCTTTGTTGCGTATGCGTATTTCCTTGTCGCCCAACGCCGATGCTGGACGGGCGTCGTCAGCCAGCTGCTACACCTCGCGATGTCGGCCGCGATGATCCTGATGACCTGGGGCGTGGGAATGACCCTTCCGACCTTCGCGGCGGCGATGTGCTTTCTGCTCGGCGGTGCCTGGTTCGTCGGCGTCGCCGGTCACGCGCCGTGGGCCGTCGATGGCCGGCTGACGAACTACTACTACGCCGTGATGATGGTGGCGATGGCCTGGATGTACGGGGCGATGAACGGCAGCCTGCCGGGAGGGCCCGCGCACTCGGGCGGCGCGGCGATGGACATGTCCGCACAGTCGGGCGCGCCCGCGATGCGGCACGAAACCCCCGATTGGGTCGGCGCGGTGAACTGGACCGCGGCACTGGGGTTCGCCGGCGTGGCGATTTACTGGGCGTATCGCTGGATGGCCCGGCGCTGGACGGACCTGATGCCGCGCGCCGTTCGACTAACCCACGCGCAAATCGTGACTCAGACCGTCACCGCCGCAGGCACGGCGCTGATGTTCGCCGACATCGTGTGAGCGGGCCGGTCGACCGGTTCGGCCAAGTTCCGGCGCAGCGCTTGGCTCGTCGCTGCTCTATACCTAGTACATGGCGACCTACTCGTGGACAGTGATCGGAGCCGGACCCGCGGGAATCGCGGCGGTGGGGCGGCTGCTCGATCAGAGCGTGCCGCCTGACAAGATCGCCTGGCTCGATCCTGCCTTCGCCGCGGGTGACCTGGGCGGCAAGTGGCGGTCGGTGTCCAGCAACACCATTGCCGGAACCTTCCTGAGTTTCTTGAACGGCTCTGCGGCCTTTCGGTTTTCGGAGGCCCCGCCTTCCCCGCTGGCCGAAGTCGACCCGGAGGAGACTTGCGCCCTGGCCCTGGTCGCCGACCCGTTGGTGTGGGTCACCGGGCACCTGCGCGAACGGGTGCACGTGTTCGAGACGGTGGCCACCAGCCTGTCGCTGCAACGGCGGCAGTGGCGGATCCAGACGCAGGATTCGGAAGTAAGGTCGGACAACGTGATCCTCGCGATCGGCGCGGAACCGAAGAGTCTCGACTACCCCATCGACGCGATTCCGGTCGAGGTCGCCCTCGACGCCGACAGGCTCGCCGAGGTGCCACTCGAAGGCGCGACGGTTGGCGTCTTCGGCTCGTCGCACTCGTCGATGATCGCGCTGCCGCACCTGCTGCGGCTTCCGGTCGGCAGGGTGATCAATTTTTACCGCAGTCCGCTCAAATACGCTGTCTATCTTGATGATTGGATACTGTTCGATGACACCGGCCTCAAGGGCCGAGCCGCCGTCTGGGCCCGGGAGAACATCGACGGGGAGTACCCGGAACGGTTGGAAAGGTGCTGGGTTGCCGGCCCGGACTTCGACGAGAAGCTCGCCGAGTGCGACCGCGTCGTCTACACCGTCGGCTTCGAGCAGCGAAAGCTGCCCGAGACGCCCCAGTGGGGACCGCTGCAGTACAACCGGATGAACGGAATCCTCGCCCCCGGCCTGTTCGGGCTGGGCATCGCGTTCCCCGAGTACGCCGAAGACCCGTACGGCTATGGGCAATACCGCGTCGGCCTCAAGAAGTTCATGGATTACCTCGACGCGGCTCTGCCGTTGTGGATGGTCTACGGCACCTGATCCGCCGCCCGACGACCGCATTTAACTCAACATGATTTCCGACCGACACCGGTCGTCTCAGGCGTCAGCTCAATAAGAGAGCCGGGTCGCCGCGGCGCCGGTACACCGAGCCAAACCGGGCGTCGAGGCGCAACCAGGTCGGCAGGATCCGAACGCGGATCATCTCGTCGGCGCCGACGGCGTCGGCCGACTGCGGCAGGAAACCCATTGCGGTCAAGGCGAACACACACCGCATCGGCACTCCCACACTGCCGCCCGGCGAGCTCACCTGGACGAC
>NZ_LZJJ01000346.1:0-13100 GCF_001667625.1 Mycobacterium sp. E1715 | reverse complement strand
GCAGGGCGGCGTCGCCGACGTGCTGCCACTGACCCCGGTGCAGCAGGGACTGCTTTTCCACACCGCCTTCGCGCAGGACATGGACGACCTCTACGCGGTGCAGCTCGGGATCACCGTCAGCGGTGCGCTCGACGCGGCGCGCCTGCGCGAGGCGGTCCACACCGCCGTCAGGCGCCACCCCAACCTGGTCGCCCGGTTCTCCGAGGACTTCGGCGAGCCCGTGCAGATCATTCCGGCCGAGCCCCAGATGGCCTGGCGGTATGTCGAGCTGGACGGCGGCGACGTCGACGAGCAGGTCGAGCAGCTGTGCGCCGACGAACGCGCCGCGGTGTGCGACCTGGCCGACAAGCCGTCATTCCGGGGCGCGCTGATCCGCACGGCGGGCGACCGGCATCGGTTCGTGCTGACCATCCACCACATCGTGGTCGACGGCTGGTCGCTGCCCGTGCTGCTGCAGGAAGTGTTCGCTAGCTACTACGGGGAACGGTTGCCCGCCGCGCCGTCGTACCGCAGCTTCGTCACGTGGCTCACCAACCAGGACCGCGCCGCCGCCCAAGCGGCGTGGGCCCAGGCGCTGGCCGGCTTCGAGACCCCCACCCTGGTCGGCCCGCTCGGGCAGATCGGGAAGCGCGGCGTAGCCGCCTTTCACGTGCCCGCCGACACCACGCACGCGCTGGGCGAGCTGGCGCGCTCCTGCCGCACCACCATCAGCACCGTGCTGCAGGGCGCGTGGACGCAGCTGCTCACGTGGCTGACCGGCCAGCACGACGTCGCCTTCGGCACCGCCGTCTCGGGACGTCCCACCGAACTGCCGGGCGCGGACGCGATGGTCGGCCTGCTGATCAACACGGTGCCCGTGCGGGCGACCATCACCGCGACCACCACCGTCGCCGACCTGCTCGACCAGCTGCAACGCCTGCACAACGACACCGTCGACTACCAGCACCTGGCCCTGCCCGAGATCCACCGGGTCACCGGCCACGACCAGTTGTTCGACACCCTGTTCCTCTACGAGAACTACCCGATCGACGCGGGTGCGCTGCTGGGCGTGCACGAGCTGGCCATCACCGACTTCAGCAGCCGCGAATACAACCACTACCCGCTGTCCGTGGTGGCCTCGCCGGGTCACGAGCTGAGCCTGCGCGTCGAATTCGACACCGAGGTGTTCACCGCCGCCGCCATCAACACGCTCATCGACCGGCTGCAGCAGGTGATGGTGGCGATGACGGCCGACCCCGCCCGCCGCCTTTCCTCGGTCGACCTGCTCGACGCCGCCGAGCACACCCGGCTCGACGACTGGGGCAACCGGCCGGTGCTGGCCGAGGCGGCGCCCAAGCTGGCGTCGATTCCGGAGCTGTTCGCCGCGCAGGCGGCCCGCGGCCCCGACGCGGTGGCGATCACCGACGGCGACCGCTCCTGGACGTACGGCGAGGTCGAGGAGTCCGCGAACCGCCTGGCCCACCTGCTGGTGAGCCGGGGCGCCGGCCCGGGGGAGCGCGTCGCGGTGCTGTTCCCCAGGACGGCCGAGGCCGTCGTGGCCATCCTGGCGGTTCTCAAGACCGGGGCGGCCTACCTGCCCGTCGACCCGACGGTGCCGGCGGCGCGCATCGAGTTCGTGCTCGGGGATGCCGCACCCATCGCCGCCGTCACCACCGCCGAGGTGCGGTCGAGGCTCGACGGCCAAAACCTGGACGTCATCGATTTCGACGACCCCGCCGTCGCCGGCCAGACCGGCGACGGGCTGCCCGCGCCGGCGCCGGACAACATCGCCTACATCATCTACACGTCCGGAACCACCGGCACGCCCAAGGGCGTGGCCGTGCCACACCGCAACGTCACCCAGCTGCTGGAGTCCTTGGACGCGCAGCTGGCGCTGGGGCAGGTGTGGACGCAGTGCCACTCGCTGGCCTTCGACTTCTCGGTGTGGGAGATCTTCGGGTCGCTGTTGTACGGCGGCCGGCTGGTGATCGTCCCCGACGCGGTGGTCCGCTCGCCCGAAGAGCTGCACGCGATGCTGGTTCGGGAACAGGTCAGCGTGCTGAGCCAGACGCCGTCGGCGTTCTACGCGCTGCAGACCGCGGATTCGCTGGCACCCGAGCTGGGCCAGCAGCTGAAGCTGCAGACGGTGGTGTTCGGCGGCGAGGCGCTCGAACCCCACCGGCTGGGCAAGTGGCTGCACCACCACCCCGGGCTGCCGCGCCTGATCAATATGTACGGCATCACCGAGACCACGGTGCACGCCTCGTTCCGGGAGATCGTCGACGGAGATGTCGACACCAACGCCAGCCCGATCGGCGTGCCGCTGGCCCACCTGGGCTTCTTCGTCCTGGACGGGTGGCTGCGCCCCGTGCCGGAAGGCGTGGTCGGCGAGTTGTACGTGGCCGGCCGGGGCCTGGCGTACGGGTATGTGGGCCGGTCCGGGCTGTCCGCCACCCGGTTTGTGGCGTGCCCGTTCGGCGGGTCCGGTGCCCGGATGTACCGCACCGGCGACCTGGTGCGCTGGGGCGCCGACGGCCAGCTGCAATACATGGGCCGCGCCGACGAGCAGGTCAAGATCCGCGGCTACCGCATCGAGCTCGGCGAGGTGCACGCCGCCCTGGCCGCGCTGGACGGCGTCAACGAGGCGGCCGTGATCGCCCGCGAGGACCGCCCCGGCGACAAGCGGCTGGTGGGCTACGTGACCGGAACCGCCGACCCGGCCGAGATCCGCAATCAGCTCGGCGAGCGGCTGCCGACCTACATGGTGCCCACCGCGGTGGTGGTGCTCGAGGCGCTGCCGCTGACCGTCAACGGCAAACTCGACACCCGGGCGCTGCCGGCGCCGGAATACTCCGACTCCGATCATTACCGCGCCCCGAGCACCGCCATCGAGGAGATCCTGGCCGGCATCTACGCCCAGGTGCTCGGAGTCGAGCGCGTCGGCGTCGACGATTCGTTCTTCGACCTCGGCGGCGACAGCATCCTGTCGATGCAGGTCGTCGCCCGCGCCCGGGCGGCCGGCGTCGTCTGCCGCCCGCGCGACATCTTTGTCGAGCAGAGCGTGGCCCGGCTGGCCCGGGTGGCCTCGCTGGCCACCGACGACGACGTGGTCGACGAGGGCATCGGGCCGGTGGTCGCGACCCCGATCATGCGCTGGCTGCACAGCGTCGACGGTCCGGTCGAGCAGTTCAACCAGACGATGGTGGTGCAGGCCCCGGCGGGGGTCGGCGAAGCCGACGTCGTGCTGGTGCTGCAGGCTTTGCTGGATCGGCACGCGATGCTGCGGCTGCGGGTCGACGACGACGGCGCGGGCGGCTGGTCGCTGCGGGTGTCCGAGGTCGGCGAAGTCGACGCCGCCGGTTGCGTGCACACCGTGGAGACGTTGTCCGACGCGGCGTTGTCGACGGCGGTCGCGCAGCTGAACCCGGCCAGCGGCGCGATGCTGCGCGCGGTGTGGGTGCCCGCCACCGGCCAGCTGGCGCTGATCATTCACCACCTGGCCGTCGACGGCGTGTCGTGGCGAATCCTGTTGGAAGACTTGAACATCGCCTGGGCTCAACACCACAGCGGGCAGCCGGTGGCGCTGCCGGTGGGCGGCATGTCGTTCGCGCGGTGGTCGTCGCTGCTGGCGGAGCACGCGCGCCGACCGGACGTCGCCGAGACGGCCGACGCGTGGCGGCAGATCTCGTCGACCCCGGCGCCGTTGCCGTCGGTTCGGCCCGACATCGACACCTACGTCAGTGCGGGACAGCTGTCGGTGTCGCTGGACGCCGACACCACCCGGTTGTTGCTGGGCGAGGTGCCCGCGGCGTTCCACGCCGGCGTGCAGGACATCCTGTTGATCGCGTTCGGGTTGGCCTGGGCGCAGTTTGTGGGCACCGGCGCACCGATCGGCATCGACGTCGAGGGCCACGGCCGCCAAGAGGAGTTGGGCCCGCACGTCGACCTGTCCCGCACGGTGGGCTGGTTCACCACCAAGTACCCGGTCGCGTTGCAGATCGGCGGGCTGTCCTGGGGGCAGGTCGTCGCGGGTGAGGCGGAGCTGGGGGCGCTGGTCAAGGACGCCAAGGAACAGCTGCGCGCCCTGCCCGACGGCCTGACCTACGGGCTGCTGCGCTACCTGAATCCCGACGTCGAACTGGACGTGTCCGACCCGGTGATCGGGTTCAACTACCTCGGGCGGCTGGGCGGCGCCGGCGACCTGTCCAGCGAACTGTGGCGGCTCGACCAGGACAGCCTGGCGTCCGCCGGCGCGGCGACCGCGGTGCCGATGCCGTTGCCGCACACCGTCGAGCTCAACGCCGGCACCCTGGACACCGCGGGCGGTCCGCTCCTGCAGGCCAACTGGACCTGGGCGCGCTCGGCGCTCGACGAGGCCCAGGTGGCCCGCCTGAGCGAATTGTGGTTCGACGCGCTGAGCGGCATCTGCAGCCACGTCCGCAGCGGTGGCGGCGGCCTGACTCCGTCGGACCTGGCCCCCGCCCGGTTGACGCAGCGGGACATCGACGAGCTGTGCCAGCGCTACCCGGTCGCCGACGTGTTGCCCTTGACCCCCCTGCAGCAGGGCCTGCTCTTCCACACCGGCAGCGAGCACGGCAGCGACGACCTGTACGCCGTCCAACTCGACATCAGCGTGAACGGGGCGCTTGACTCGCACCGGTTGCGCGACGCCGTGCACACGATGATCAAGCGGCATCCCAACGTGGTGGCGCACTTCATCGAGGATTTCGGCGAACCCGTGCAGGTTTTGTCGGCCGAGCCCGCCCTGTCGTGGCATTACGTCGAACTCGACGCCGAAGACGCCGAACCGGAAGAGCAGATCCAGCAGCTGTGCGCCGCCGAGCGCGCCGCGGTCTGCGACCTGGCGGAGCGCCCGGCCTTCCGGGCCGCGCTGATCCGCACCGCCGACAACCGGCACCGGTTCGTGCTGACGAACCACCACATCGTGCTCGATGGCTGGTCGAAGCCGATCCTGCTGCAGGAGATCTTCGCTGCCTACTACGGGGTGCAGTTGCCCGCCCCGGTGCCGTACCGCAAGTTCGTCGACTGGTTGGCGGCGCAGGACCGCGGCGCGGCGCAGGCGGCGTGGCGGCGGGTGCTGGCCGGCTTCGACGCGCCGACCTTGGTCGGTCCGCCCGGCCGGGTCAGCCTGGGGCCCCGCGGCGTGTCCTCCTTCCAGGTGTCGGCGGAGACCACGCGGGCGCTGGGTGAACTGGCCCGCTCGTGCCACACCACCGTCAGCACCGTGCTGCAGGCCGCGTGGGCGCAGCTGCTGATGTGG
This sequence comes from Mycobacterium sp. E1715, assembly GCF_001667625.1. Classification (NCBI taxonomy): domain Bacteria; kingdom Bacillati; phylum Actinomycetota; class Actinomycetes; order Mycobacteriales; family Mycobacteriaceae; genus Mycobacterium; species Mycobacterium sp. E1715. The sequence continues at coordinate 7,840 of NZ_LZJJ01000346.1, read as the reverse complement.
CTGACCGGTCAGCACGATGTGACTTTCGGCACAGCGGTGTCGGGCAGGCCGACCGATTTGGCCGGCGCCGACCAGATGGTCGGGCTGCTGATCAACACGGTGCCGGTGCGGGCGACGATCGGCGCCGAAACCACGATCGCCGACCTGCTCAACCAGCTACAAGGCGCCTACAACGACACCCTCGAGCACCAGCATCTGGCGCTCAACGAGATCCACCGTGTAACGGGACACGACCAATTGTTCGACACCATGTTCGTGTACGAGAACTACCCGATCGACACCGCAGCGTTGTCTGCCGTCGATGAGCTGGCTATTAGCGGATTTACAAATCGGGAATACAACCACTACCCGCTGTCGGTCCAGGCCGTGCCTGGTCACGAAATAAGTCTTCGTGTCGAATTCGATACAGAAGTCTTCGACACGGGCAGAATCGAGAGGTTGGTTGAGCGGTTCAGGCGCGTGCTGGAAGCCATGACCGCAGATGTGGAGGAGCAGTCATGACCGTCGGCGCGGGGCGGCGATTGTTGTCGATCGACTTGCTTGATGGCGGCGAGCACGACCGCCTCGACGAGTGGGGCAACCGGGAGGTGCTGAGCGCTCCGGTCACGGGGGCGGTGTCGATTCCGGCGTTGTTCGCCAAGCAGGTCGCGCGCGTGCCGGAGGCTCCGGCGCTGACGTTCGAGGGCCGCTCGCTGACCTACGCCGAACTCGACGAGGCCGCGAACCGGCTCGCGCACCTGCTGGCCGACCACGGCGCGCGCCCGGGTGCATGTGTGGCGCTGCTGCTGTCGCGCTCGGCCGAGGCGATCGTGTCCATCCTGGCGGTGCTCAAGACCGGTGCGGCGTACCTGCCCATCGACCCGGCGGTCCCGGCGGCCCGCATGGAGTTCATGCTCGGCGACGCGGCGCCGGTCGCCGCGGTCACGACGGGCGAACTGCGCTCACGCCTGGACGGGTTCGACCTGCTGGTCGTCGACGTGGCCGACCCGGCGGTGGAAGACCAGCCGAGCTCGGCGCTGGACGGGCCGGCCCCCGAGGACATCGCGTACATGATCTACACCTCGGGCACGACCGGTACCCCGAAGGGTGTGGCGGTCACGCACCAGAACGTCACCCAGCTGCTGAACAAGCTGCCCGCCGACCTGCCGAAGGCCGGTGTGTGGTCGCAGTGGCATTCGCTGGTGTTCGACGTGTCGGTGTGGGAGATCTGGGGCCCGCTGCTGCACGGTGGCCGGCTGGTCGTGGTGCCCGAGTCGGTAGCCGGATCGCCGGATGAGCTGCACGCGCTGCTGGTCGCGGAGAAGGTCACCGTGTTGTGCCAGACCCCGTCGGCGGTGGGGATGCTGTCGCCCGATGGCTTGGATGCGACCGCCCTGATCGTGGCCGGCGAGGCCTGCCCGTCCGAGGTGGTGGATCGCTGGGCCCCGCGCCGGGTGATGATCAACGCCTACGGCCCGACCGAGGGCACGGTCTATGCGTCGATGAGCGCGCCGCTGAAGGCGGAGTCCGGGGCGCCGCCGATCGGCTCGCCCGTGCCCGGGGCGGCGCTCTTCGTGCTCGACAAGTGGTTGCGCCCCGCGCCGGAGGGCGTCGTGGGCGAGCTGTACATCGCCGGTCGCGGCGTGGCATCCGGATATGTCCGCCGGCCGGGCCTGACGGCCTCGCGCTTCATCGCCTGCCCGTTCGGGGCGCCCGGTGCGCGCATGTACCGCACCGGCGACTTGGTGCGCTGGGGCGTCGACGGCCAGCTGCAGTACCTGGGCCGGGCCGACGAGCAGGTCAAGATCCGCGGCTACCGCATCGAGCTGGGCGAGATCCAGTCGGCGCTCGCCGCGCTGGACGGCGTGGACCAGGCGGCCGTCATCGCCCGCGAGGACCGGCCCGGCGACAAGCGGCTGGTGGGCTACGTGACGGGGACCGCCGACCCGGCCGAGATCCGCACCCGGCTCGGCGAGCGGCTGCCCAGCTACATGGTGCCCGCGGCCGTCGTGGTGCTGGACGCCCTGCCGCTGACGGTCAACGGCAAGCTCGACAAGCGCGCCCTGCCGGCCCCCGAGTACCACAAGACCAGCGGCGAATACCGCGCACCCACCACGGCCGTCGAAGAGACGCTGACCGCCATCTACGCCCAGGTCCTGGGACTCGAGCGGGTCGGTGTGGACGACTCGTTCTTCGACCTCGGCGGCGACAGCATCCTGTCCATGCAGGTGGTGGCGCGCGCCCGGGCGGCCGGCGTGGTGTGCCGGCCGCGCGACGTCTTCGTCGAGCAGACCGTGGCCAAGCTGGCCCGGGTGGCCCGCGTGGCCTCCGACGACGAGGAAGTCGACGAGGGCATCGGCCCGGTGTCGGCGACCCCGATCATGCGCTGGCTGCAGCAGGTCGAGGGCCCGACCGACCAGTTCAACCAGACCATGGTGGTGCAGGCTCCGGCCGGCGTCACCCGCGACGACGTGCAGGTGGTCCTGCAGTCGCTGCTGGACCGGCACGCCACGCTGCGGCTGCGGGTCGACGACGACGGCGCGGGCGGCTGGTCGATGCATGTGCCCGAGGTCGGCTCGGTCGACGCCGGCACGTGCATGCACACCGTCGACGCGCTGTCCGACGCGGCGCTGGTGGCGGCGCGCTCGCAGCTGAACCCCGCCGCGGGCATCATGTTCCGCGCCGTGTGGGCGGAATCCACGGCCCAATTGGCGCTGATGATTCACCACCTGGCCGTTGACGGCGTGTCGTGGCGAATCCTGTTGGAAGACTTGAACATCGCCTGGGCCCAGCACCACAGCGGGCAGCCCGTGGCGTTGCCGACGGGCGGAACCTCGTTCGCCCGGTGGTCAGCGATGCTGGAGGAGCACGCCCAGCGGCCCGAGGTCGTCGAGACGGCCGAGGCGTGGCGAGAGGTCGCGGCGACCCCGGCGCTGTTGCCGGCGGTGCGCCCCGACGTCGACACCTACGAGACGGCCAAGCAGCTCTCGGTGTCGCTGGACGTGGAGACCACCCGGTCGCTGCTGGGCGAGGTGCCCGCGGCGTTCCACGCCGGCGTCCAGGACATCCTGCTGATCGCGTTCGGGCTGGCGTGGGCGCGGTTCGTCGGCACCGGCGCCCCGATCGGCATCGACGTCGAGGGCCACGGCCGGCACGAGGAGCTGGGCCCGCACGTCGACCTGTCGCGCACCGTCGGGTGGTTCACCACCAAGTACCCCATCGCGCTGACCGTCGGCGAACTGGACTGGGCGCAGGTGATGGCCGGTGACCGGGCGCTGGGAGCGCTGGTCAAGAAGGCCAAGGAGCAACTGCGTGCCCTGCCCGACCCGCTGACCTACGGGCTGCTGCGTTACGTCAACACCGACGTCGACCTGGACGGGTCGGACCCGGTCATCGGGTTCAACTACCTGGGACGGCTGGGCGCGGCGGCGGATCTGCCCGGCGAGATGTGGCGGATCAGCCAGGACAGCCTGTCGTTCACCGGCGCCGCGAGCGCGGCGCTGCCGATGCCGCTGATGCACACCGTCGACCTCAACGCCGGGACCATGGACACCGAGGCCGGCCCGCACCTGCAGGCGAACTGGACCTGGGCGCCCTCGGCGCTGGACCACGAGCAGGTCAGCCGGTTGAGCCAGCTGTGGTTCGAGGCCCTGGCCGGCATCTGCGCGCACGTACGCAGCGGCGGGGGCGGGTTCACGCCGTCGGACATCGCGCCCGCTCGACTGACCCAGCAGCAGCTCGACGACCTATGCCAGCAGTACGCGGTTGCCGACGTGTTGCCGTTGACCCCGCTGCAGCAGGGGCTGCTCTTCCACGCCAGCTTCGCGCACGACGTGGGCGACGACGTGTACGCGGTGCAACTCGGCATCACCGTGACCGGAGACCTCGACGCGCACCGGCTGCGCGAGGCCGTGCACGCCGTGGTCGACCGGCACCCCAACCTGGCGGCCCGATTCTGCCCCCAGTTCGGCGAGCCGGTGCAGGTCATCCCGGCCGACCCGGTGATGGCGTGGCGGTACATCCAGCTCGGTGCGGACGACCTGGACCCCGACGAGAAGATCGAACAGCTCTGCGCCGCCGAGCGCGCCGCGGTCAGCGACCTCGCCAACCGGCCCGCCTTCCGCGCCGCGCTGATCCGCACCGCCGACAACCGGCACCGGTTCGTGCTGACCAACCACCACATCGTGATGGACGGCTGGTCGCTGCCGATCATGCTGCGCGAGATCCTGACGAGCTACTACGGCGACCGGTTGCCCGCGCCCGCGTCCTACCGCAGCTACCTGACCTGGCTCGCGGCCCAGGACCGCACGGCGGCCCGCGGCGCCTGGGCCGAGGTGATGGCCGGGTTCGACGCGCCCACCTTGGTCGGGCCGCCGGCCCGGCTCGGCCTCGGCCGGCGGGGCGTCGAGTCGTACCGGCTGCCCGCCGAGACGACGCGGGCGCTGGGCGAACTCGCCCGCTCCTGCCACACCACCATCAACACCGTGCTGCAGGGCGCCTGGGCGCAGCTGCTGATGTGGCTGACCGGCCAGCACGACGTCGCCTTCGGCACCGCGGTGTCCGGCCGGCCGGCCGACCTGGTCGGCGCCGAGTCGATGGTGGGTTTGCTGATCAACACCGTGCCGGTGCGCGCCAACATCACCGCGGCCACCACCGTGGTCGAGCTGCTGCAGCAGCTGCAGAACGCCCACAACAACACGATCGAGCACGAGCACTTGGCGCTGAACGAGATTCACCGCGTCACCGGTCACGACCAGCTCTTCGACACACTGTTCCTCTACGAGAACTACCCGATCGACACCAGCGTGCCGCTGGGCTTCCACGAGCTGGCGATCACCGACGTCACCAACCGCGAGTACAACCACTACCCGCTCTCGGTGATGGCGCTTCCGGGCCGTGAACTGGGCCTGCGCGTCGAGTTCGACACGAGCGTGTTCGACACCGCCGGGATCGAGTCGCTGATCGAACGGTTCCAGCGGGTGCTGGCGGGCATGGCCGCCGACTCCAGTCAGCGGCTGTCCTCGATGGACGTCTTGGACGGGGGCGAGCGCGCCCGCCTCGACGAGTGGGGCAATCGGTCGGTGTTGACCGCGCCCGTGGGCGCGAAGGCGTCGATCGTGTCGCTATTCGCCAAGCAGGTGGCCCGGACGCCGGAGGCGCCGGCGTTGACGTTCGACAGCCACTCGATGAGCTATCGCGAGCTCGACGAGGCCGCGAACCGGATGGCCCACCTGCTGGCCGAGCACGGCGCGCGGCCGGGCGAAAGCGTGGCGCTGCTGCTGTCCCGGTCGGCCGAGGCGATCGTGTCGATCATGGCGGTGCTGAAGACCGGCGCGGCCTATCTGCCGATCGACCCGGCGGTCCCGGCGGCGCGGATCGAGTTCGTGCTCGCCGACGCCGCGCCCGTCGGCGTCGTCACGACGGCCGAGTTGCGGTCGCGGCTGGACGGCTCCGACCTGTTGGTGATCGACGTCAACGACCCGTCGTTGGACGCCCAGCCCGCCACGGCGTTGCCGGGCCCGGCCCCCGAGGACATCGCGTACCTGATCTACACGTCCGGCACTACCGGTGTCCCGAAGGGCGTGGCGGTCACGCACCACAACGCGACGCAGCTGCTCGAGAAGCTGCACGCCGACCTGCCGGACCCGGGTGTGTGGGCGCAGTGGCATTCGCTGGTCTTCGACGTCTCGGTCCACGAGATCTTCGGCGCGCTGTTGCACGGCGGCCGGCTGGTCGTGGTGCCCGAGTCGGTGGCCGGTTCCCCGAAGGAGCTGCACGCGCTGCTGGTCGCGGAGCAGGTCACCGTGCTCAGCCAGACCCCGTCCGCGGTGGGAATGCTCTCCCCGGAGGGGCTGGACTCGATGGCCCTGGTGGTCGCCGGCGAGGCTTGCCCGCCCGAGGTGGTCGAGCGGTGGGCGCCGGGTCGGGTGCTGATCAACGCCTACGGTCCGACCGAGGGCACGGTGTACGCGGCGATGAGCGCGCCGTTGAGCGCGGACGGCGGAGCGCCGATCGGTTCCCCGGTCCCCGGGGCCGCCCTGTTCGTCCTGGACAAGTGGCTGCGGCCGGCGCCCGAAGGCGTCGTCGGTGAGCTGTACATCGCCGGTCGCGGCGTGGCGTCCGGCTATGCGCGCCGCCCGGGCCTGACGGCCTCGCGGTTCATCGCCTGCCCGTTCGGAGCGCCCGGCGCCCGGATGTATCGCACCGGGGACCTGGTGCGCTGGGGCGCCGACGGCCAACTGCAGTACCTGGGCCGAGTCGACGAGCAGGTCAAGATCCGCGGCTACCGCATCGAGCTCGGCGAAATCCAGGCCGCCCTGGCGGGTCTGGACGGGGTGGAGCAGGCGGCGGTGATCGCCCGCGAGGATCGCCCCGGCGACAAGCGGCTGGTCGGTTACATCACCGGCACCGCCGACCCCGCCCAGGTTCGGGCCCAGCTGGGTGAGCGCCTGCCCGCCTACATGGTGCCGGTCGCGGTGGTCGTGCTGGACGCGCTGCCGCTGACCGTCAACGGCAAGCTCGACAAGCGCGCCCTGCCCGCCCCCGAGTACCAGAAGACCGGTGGCGAGTACCGGGCCCCGGCCACGCCGGTGGAGGAGACCCTGGCCGACATCTACGGCCGCGTGCTCGGATTGCAGCGGGTGTCGGTCGAGGATTCGTTCTTCGACCTGGGCGGCGATTCGCTGTCCGCGATGCGGGTGATCGCCGAGATCAACACGGCCCTCGACGCCAACCTCTCGGTGCGCACCCTGTTCGAGGCGCCGTCGGTGCGGGGCCTCGCCCACCGGGCCGAACGCGATGCCGGCTCTGCGGGCGAAGCCGAGACCGGCGGCCCCAGCTTCGCCTCCGTGCACGGACCTGATGCCACGCAGGTCTACGCCAGCGATCTCACTCTGGACAGGTTCATCGATGCCGCGACGCTGAGCGCCGCGCCCGCGCTGCCGGGGCCGAGCTCGGAGGTGCGGACGGTCCTGTTGACGGGGGCGACGGGGTTCCTGGGGCGTTATCTGGCGCTGCAGTGGCTCGAGCAGCTCGAGTTGGTGGGCGGCAAGCTGATCTGCTTGGTGCGGGGCGGCTCCGACGAGGAGGCGCGTCAGCGGCTGGAGAAGACGTTCGACAGCGGTGACCCGAAGCTGCTGCGTTACTTCCAGGACCTCGCGGCCGACCACCTCGAGGTGATCGCCGGTGACAAGGGTCAGCCCGGCCTGGGTCTCGACGAGCAGACGTGGGAGCGGCTGGCCGACACCGTCGACCTGATCGTCGACTCGGCGGCCCTGGTCAACGGCGTGCTGCCTTACAGCGAGCTGTTCGGCCCGAACGTCGCGGGCACGGCCGAGCTGATCCGGATCGCGCTGACCAGCAGGATGAAGCCGTACGCGTACGTGTCGACCTCGGACGTCGGCCGCCAGATCGATCCGGCGGCGTTCACCGAAGACGCCGACATCCGCGTCATCAGCCCGATCCGCAAGGTCGACGGCAGCTACGCCAACGGCTACGGGAACAGCAAGTGGGCCGGCGAGGTGCTGCTGCGCGAGGCCAACGACCTGTGCGGGCTGCCCGTCTCGGTGTTCCGCTCGGACATGATCCTGTCCGACACCAGCTACGCCGGCCAGTTCAACCTGTCGGACATGTTCACCCGGATGGTGCTGAGCCTGGTGGCCACCGGCATCGCTCCGCGGTCGTTCTACCAGCTGGACGCCGAGGGCAACCGGCAGCGTTCGCACTTCGACGCGCTGCCGGTGGAGTTCGTCGCCGAGGCGGTCACCACGCTCGGCTCCCAGGTGGTCGAAGGGTTCGAGACGTATCACGTGATGAACCCGCACGACGACGGCATCGGCATCGACGAGTACGTCGACTGGCT